>NZ_JBCFBO010000001.1:1880642-2180642 GCF_038562635.1 Methanobacterium sp.
ATAAATAATAAAACCGTTATTTTAGACAGCAATACTGCTTCTGTAATTTTGTCAGTTGTTAATGGGCTTAATTCATCCCCAATTTCATAATAATCTATTTTTTCAAGTTTAATATCAAGAGCACCAGCTGCTGCGGCCATAGAAAATCCTGAATTTGGACTGTCTGGTTTTCTCGCATCTCTACTCATTATTTTATATGCATTTTTCCAGTTTAACCTTAAAAAAGCAGCCGCAATTACAATAAGAACTCCTGTAATCCTTGCAGGCATAAAATTCAAAACATCATCCAGTTTTGCAGGAAACCAGCCTATTTTTATCTTTTCAGGTGTTTTGTAGCCTACCATGGCATCAAGCGTATTTATAACCCTGTACACAACAGCCCCAAGAACTCCAAATATAAATGCATAAAACAAAGGAGCTATAATAGAATCTGTAATATTCTCTGTTAGCGTTTCTATTGTTGCAGATACCAAATCTTCTTCATTAAGTTCCATTGTATTTCTGCTTACAAGATAAGACATTGATTTTCTCGCTTTTTTAATATTATGATCTATATCATTTTTCATACTTTCTGCAGAAGTTAATAGGACCTTAATTGCAAATGTAGTCGATAAAATTATAGAAGAAACTAAAATGTATAGTATGTAATTGAATGCTGACAGATGGAGTAAGACATAGGTTGCAAGTGTAAAAATCATTACAGCCATGAATGTTAAAATTATTCCAGAAATTTTACTTCTGTAGTTGATAAGATACTCCCTGAAAAAATCTATTACTTTCCCCATCCAGACTACAGGGTGTATTTTTGCAGGCAGTTCACCGAATATGACATCGATAATTACTGCGATTATGATTATAAAGAGAGTTGATTGGAGATACATTGAATTCCTCTAGATTTATTTATATGAAATTTTGTAAATTAGTTTATATTCTTGAATAATCTAATATTCTTCGAAGGAATAAATATGGATATCGTAGGCATATTCTATGAAGTATCTAAAACTATGCGTTCAGATTTTTAAAAAACGCGAAAAACAATTGAAAAACATCCTAGACTAAATATAAAGTCATATGAAGAAATTTTTAGAAAGTTTCTTAGAAAATATTTGCCTGAATCATTAAATATAGCTACAGGACTCCTTGTTGATTCTAATGGGAATTTTTCCAGGTAACTGGACGTAATTATTTCAGATAAGGCAAAAACACTTATTTTCTTCAGTGGTGGAGATATTCGAGTTATACCAATTGAATGTGCATATGCAGTTATTGAAATTAAGGCCTTTTTAAATTCCAAAGAATTAAATAATGCCTTTAAAAACATGGAAAGTGCTAAAAATCTTGAAAAAAAAGCTTATTTTAAAGAAAATGGCCCTATTACACATATAAATAAATTATATGGAAAAATGGGAAGATTGGCCTTTAAACTATTATATTTTTGCATATGACTCTATTACCCTAGTTAAATTGGCTGAAACAGAACATAAAAAACATTGATAAAAATTTGCCAGAACACACGAAGATAGATAGCATTTGTGTTCTTGATAAAGGAGTCATTTGTAATAGAAGAAATGATGAAAAAATAGATGCTCTTCCACAACCAGGATCTAATCTTCATGTTGTCCAAACGAATGTTTCACTTCTTTTACTTTATGCATTGACCAGTATTTATTTTAACCAGTTAATATCCCCAATTTTAATTTTAATAGTTATTTAGTAGGAATTAAAATTCTAAAATAACAATTTTTATAACTAAACATTGTTAATCAGTTGAAAAGCAAGATAGGACTATATTTACATCAAGAAATGTGAAAAATATTTTATAGAATTTTTACACTTGAAATTTAGCTATTAGACGTTAAAATAATTTATATTTGTAAATACACTTGAAAAGTAACTCTATTATTTTTAGTACATCTCATATTTTTTTCACTTGAAATCAATCTATTCAACATATTTCACTAAATTTTATTGATTTACACTTGAAATACAACTGTTAGTTACAGAATCCAATAAAAAATCTTAATTTACACTTAAATTTAACTGAAATAATTTTAAGAGTTATATATTTTAAAATTTACACTTGAAATCTATCTATTTAACATAAAACAATAAATTTTATTGATTTACACTTGAAATACAACTGTTAAGTACATAACTTGATAAAACCATTAAATTTACACTTGAAACTTAAGTCTAATAATTTTAAAATTTGTAGAGTTAAATTTTACACTTGAAACGCGCCTATTCAAATTAATCTCAACAACTTTTATCGATTTACACTTGAAATTTAACTCTAAGCGCTAAATTCATAATATTGTTAAATTTTAATAATTTAAACATGGTTTAAATGATTTTAAAGGTTGTATATTAAGACATTACATTTAAAATATATCTATTTAAAGTAATTACAACGCGTTTCATTTAGTTATAGCAAAAAGTACATTTACATGTCACATGATAAAAAAAAGTTAAATTTACACTTTAAACTTGGCTTTAAGTACTAAATTTATAATAATATTAATTTTAACATTTTATACGTCATTTAAATAATTTTAAATGTTATATTTTAGAATATTAAACTTGAAAGGTATCCATTAAACTTAATTTCAATAATTTTTGTTGATTTATACTTAAAATTAGTATTTATGTGTTAAATATAACAAAAAGATTAAACTTACACTTAAAAAACAACTTAGACTAATTTCAACAGATTTATAATGACTTTACACTTGCAAAGTAACTAAGCTAATTTCAACATGTTTACGGTTATTTTACACTTGAAACGCGACTCTACTTATTTTAACATGTTTAATACACTTAAAAAGAAGCTGTTCAAATCTGATTTTATTACTCATTATCGCTTAACTATAACTTGAAATTTGCATGTTGAAATGACAAAAAACTAAACTTACACTTGAAAGGTAACTAAGCTAATTTTAACAAACTTATAGCTCCTTTACACTTGAAATAAAGGTTATGGTAAATAAAAATAAAAAATTTAAATTTAAATCAATTATTTTTTTTCTAAACATTTTATAACAAGACAAATTTTAAGTTACTTTTTTAAAAAAATTTCACTAGACAAATTTTAATATAATAAATAGATTTTTTAAGCATGGATTAAATATGGGTATACTATTAAAGTACAAGTTACACTTGAAACGCAAGTAGGTGTTAAAAAATGTCAAAAATTGAAAGTAAAGTTCAAAAATGGCTCTCTGATGAAGGTCTCTTCAGACAAAAAGTTCCTGATGACAATACAAATTTTCATTTCATGATAAATTACCCTGAAGGCCATGTTCTAGACATTATTCAGCCAAAAGGAAAAGATGACATGGTTTTAATTGCATGTGCAACCAATGTAAGTCCAGAACATCAAACTGAGATTAAAAAATTATCAAGTAAAAAAAGAGAAGATTTTATCTGGGATATAAGGTTTCTTTTAAATAGTCAGTTCGTTGATTTCCAGCTGCAGCATCCAGACAATATTTTACAGAATTTTGTAATTACAGAAGAAATTTTTGAAGATGGATTGAACAAAGACAGGTTAATTTCAACTGTAAAAAAGATCTTCAGAGCCAAGTTACAGGGAATCTGGAAAATACAGAGAGAATTCGGACTTGGAGAAGAGAGTCAAGGAAGTATTCAACAGGATAACATGTATGTATAACTCTTAAATTCATTTTTTAATGGATATAAATTTTTTATTTTGATTTTAGCATATTTTATATAATTATAATTTGATTATAATCATTTATATATAGTTATAAGTTAAAATATGGCTATAAAACTTATAAATACGTGATTTATATATTTTCCTGGTTTTTTACGGTGTAAACTTACAACCAACAGGATGTATTATATCAAAAATTAAAACAGATATTACACTTGAAATAGATGTCATGAGACTATTTACTAACTTAAATAATAAAACAAATGCATTAATCTATTACTTATCATGAAATGTGTAATTCATGAAAAGAATATAGAAAATATCAGGATAAATTTAATTTTTAAATTTTGATACAGTTGAAATTGTAGTCAAAATAAAACAAATTTTAAGGTATAACAACAAAAAATACAATCAAATTTACGGTTAAAACATCATAAACAATCTAAAATTTAAATTATATTCATAAATATATTATTAAAAGATTAAATCTAAAATTTAAACATTGAAACACATAACTAACAAAATACACTTGAAACATAACTGTTTTAAGAGAAACCTAACACTGAAAACAAATACAAAAAAATGAAAATTATTTTTTAGATTGCATATTACAAAGCAAGACATGCATTTCAAGTGTAAATAATTTCTCAAAAATTAATTTTTAGTCAAGAAGACATGCATTTCAAGTGTATTATAAAATAAGCTTTGTAAAGTAAAAATTTTTTATCTGTTTTAATATCTTTTTTTCATAAAACCACTTTAAAAAAAATGTAAATTTTATCATATCATCTTTAATTAATAATTTAAATCATAAAAATGACTTTTATATTTATTTTAAAATAACAAATTTGGTTACGATATAATATAAGGCCAAAAAAACTTAATAAATTGATTCAAAACATTTAGATTATACAAACATTCATACTAAATAAATTAAGATTAAATATCCTGTTTAGATCATATTTATCAAGTTGTACTATGCTTTTTACATCAAAATATTAAATTATTACTTTTTTAATGGATAAAATACTTTTTTACAGTTGAAATGTATGTTATTTAAGATATATGTGAAAATACAATATTTAATTTCATTTTAACTGATTTTTTAATCATAATGAATATTTCATATATTTGTAATGAATTAAAAGTTGTAATATTAATAAATAAAGCTAAATGTAGCTTTAATGACAAAAATATTATTATAATGGTAGTTTTATGTATTTTAAGATATAAAAATAAAATATAAGCAAATGATTTTAATATAAAGTTTTTATAATTTAATAGATAACATAAATCATTGATTCCATAGGGTTTTTGACTTAAAAATTAAGTATATATTATTTATATTTATTTTTACCAGATTTAAACGATTAATTAACAAATTTATACTATATAAAATACTTTAATCTATTTTTAGATTGTAATAAGCTCTAAATTATGATTATAAGTTCAAAATAAATTCTAATCTATTTTTATATTAAATATATGGTTTAAAATTATATTTTATATCAGTTTAATAATTTGAATTATTTTTAAAATCCAAACAGCAGGTAATGTTTCATTTTATCAAAGTTAGTATAGGGTTTATCTATTATTAAAACTGCATAGATCCTGCTAATAGTTTTATAATTTACTTATTCTACTTTTATATAAATTATTTTGTATAATCAAATGAAATTAAGCTTTAATTTATAAATAGTTAATTTTATGCACTTTTAAATTATAATATATATTATGTTTTACACTTAAAATTCAATTATTGGACATATAATTACAATATACAGCTTATTTACACTTGAAATATAACTCTATTAATTTTAATGATTTTATTATAGCATTATACTTGAAATATATGTTGTAATAATCTAAAAAGTATAATAATCAGATATTATTATTAATTATTAGATTATGTTCTAATATTTTTAATTTACCACAATAACTGCAAGTGTAAATATAATTAAAAGCAATAATTATTTATTTGTACCAAATTGAAATATTTTCAAATATATTTCAATTCATAATTTGATTAAAAGTTTATTTATACTTATTTTTTCTTATTAAAATTATAATTGATTTTTATACCTTTAATAACATTGTATTATACTTAAGGGATTAAATACAGCTTAAAATAGTTATTAAAAACAAAATATTTTTTTAATTATTGTATATCAATTAGAACTTTTGAACTGGACTATTTTTAATTTAATTATATCTAATCTGTTTTTATTATTATACTCCAATTAAAAAACTTGAAAAATTTATTTTATTTGTAAATATTAATAAATTAAATTATAAAACTTCTAAACTACTTTAGTTTCTGTATTTTAACTATTGTAGATGTATTATACGAAAATATATCCAAATACTATTTTTTTAAACTTAAAGTTGAGTTAAAGCGTATATTTGATATAATTATTATAAATAGAACTAATATTTACTATTTTAAAATTACAGTTGAAATATTATTAATATCCTTATTAGTTAGATCTAATTTACACTGGAAAAACTACTGGTATCTACAATCATAGGGGTTATATTGTCTTATTTGCATTATATTTTTGTTTCAGGTTCAATTGTACTTGTTTATTTTATGTATTTCTAATTTTTTAATTATATTTGAGATATTTGAAGTTATCTACGTTGATATATTAAAAACTAAAATAAATTGAGATATCAATATTAAATTTAATACCTTTCGTTAATTTTATTTATAATTAAATGCTCATTAATTTATTTACATCTAAATTTACACTTGAAATAGTACTGATATTTATTTTAATTACTATATAATCTTGAATTATATTTAAAATATTCAATTTTTTCTTAAATTGACATATAATCTCACATTATGCTTAAAATGGTACTGATATGTTCAATTGATCTATAATTTTAAATTACACTTGAAATAGTATGATATATTTATCATTTATTAGTTTACAATTTTAAATCACGTTTAGAATAGTACTAATATGTTATTAGTTTATAACTTTTAATCACTTTAGAATGGTATGATATGTTTATTGATTTATAATTTTTAATTACGTTTAGAATAGTACTGATATGTTATTAGTTTATAATTTAAATTAGACCTGAAATAGTGTAGATCTATTTTAATTGGTTCCTAATTTTTGAGTTAAACTTAAAATGGTGTATTTTACATTAATTAAGTTAAATAGATTCAAATTACATTTGAAATAGATGTTAATAAACTTTAATTGATTAATTTTAAATTATATTCGTAATAATTTGATGTATTTTAAATTGATCCTTAACTTTAAGTTACACTTGAACTGGTACTGATATTTATTTTAATCAATTTATAATCCTGAATTAAACTTGAAATATTGCATCTTCTCTTAATTAGCTTATAATCTCAACTTATGCTTAACCAATACTGATGTAATTGGTTTATAATTTTAAATTATACTTAAACTAATGCAGATCTAATTATAATCCGTTCATAATTTTTAATTACTTAAAATAACATTGATATTTGATTTATAATTTGAAACACTTGAAATGATGATTTTATATTAATTAATTTAAATAATCTTAAATCATGCTTAAAATAGTGTTAAATTTACTTTAATTGACTTTATACTCTTAAATTAATCCTTAAAATAATATTAAGTTACTTTAATAATCTTATACTCTTAAAATATACTTAAAACAGTGTTAAGTTTATTTCAATGAATTTTATACTCTTAAATTAATCTTTAGAATAGTATTAAATCCATTTCAACTGATTTTATACTCTTAACTTGATCCTTAAAGCTAACTAAATTTGCTTAAATGAATTTTATACTCTAAATACATTTAAAACATTATTAAACTTGCTTTAATAATCTTATAATATTGAATTAATCCTTAAAGCTATGCTAATTTTAATTTAATTGATTTTATACTCTTAAATTAATTCTTAGAATAGTAGTATTAAATTTACTCTAATTAGTTTTATACTATTAAATATCGTTAAAACAGTGTTAAATTTGCTTTGATAATCTTATAATATTAAATTAATCCTTAAAATAATATTAAGTTATTTTAATAATCCTATACTCTTAAATTAGCTTTAAATAGTGTATTTTATCCTAATTAATTTAAATCTTAAAATAGTACAAGCATCTACTTTATTTAATAATCTCAAATTATGCATAAAATACCACTTTTTAGCATATAAACTGTTCTAATGTTTTATTTAAATATTTAATTATGATTCATGGTTCTTCTTGAATTACACTTGAAACAGTACTATTATTTGGTTTATATTAAGTATAGAATATACCTGAAATATTTTTATTTAAAGTTAAATTTGAGATATTTTTTCAACCTTATTTCAATATAGTCTCATTTACACCGCATTTAAATATTAATATGTTTCAATTGTCGGATGTTTACAATAATGCAAATTTGTTTATGATCTTTGTACATTTGATACAGTTGAAATGACTCTCTGCATAAAATCATTCATTAATTCATGAATCAAATGTTACACTTGAAATGCATGTCCCTTACAAGATTAAAATTTCAAAATATTTTAAAGAATTATTTGTTTACACTTGAAATGTAGGTCTCATTATCTACGAATTAAACCTGATCTAGAAAATCCATTTAAATACTTCAAATCTGATAAACATTGGATAAAAGTATTTTATATTAAAAATTATATTTTTAAAAGGCTTGAATTTTATTTTAAAGTTACGAAATCTTGTTTTTATAATTTATTAATACTTTTATTTTTTAAATTATTAAGTTTAACTGGCAACATCTGCTTCAAAATGTTTTTTACACTTGAAATGCATGTCTCTTGTTAAAATGAAAATTTTAGTTTATGATTTTTTTACACTTGAAATGCATGTCCTTTTAATAGGAAATTTTAATACAAATAATGTTGAATTTATTATTTTACACTTGAAATGCACCTCTCTGTTTGAACATTTATATGAGTTGAGTGACAATTTAATTTACTAGAGAAAGATTTCAAGTGTATTGATATTTTTCGATCATTCTTTTGAAGCTTGAAGTATTATTAATTAAAGGCTTCTTTTAACTATAAATAAGTGGTCAGTATGAACATCTTTGAAGAACTCGGTGAAAAAAACACTGTTTTTAAGTGCAAAAAATTTTTGGATCATAGATTTTTACCTGATAAGTTACCTCACCGTGAAGAACAGATCCGATCTGTTGCTAAATATTGGATTGAAGCTTTAAATAGCGTCACTCCACCAGATATAACTATTTACGGTAAGACAGGTACTGGAAAGACAGCAGTAGCTAAATTTACAAAAAAACAATTATTACAGATGGCAAAGGACAAAAATCTTAATGTAAGGGTAGAATATGTAAGATGTACTGATTACACAACTGAATATCAAGTTATAGCTCATCTATGTCAGCAAATGGGTCAAAACGTTCCTTATAGAGGTTGGACAAAAGCTGAAGTGATACAATCATTCAGAAATCTTTTTAAAAAGAATGTATTTGGAAAGGACCTTATTTTAATTATTCTTCTTGATGAAATCGATATATTATTGAAAAACGATGGTGATGGTCTTCTTTATACTCTTACAAGAACTGAAAACGTTGCAATTGCGTCTATAAGTAACTACGTTGATTTTAAAAAATTCATAAAACCAAGGGTAAAAAGCAGTTTACGTGATCGAGAGATTGTTTTCCCACCGTACAATGCTCAACAACTTGTTGATATCCTGGAAGAAAGGGCCGCATTGTCTTTTAGAGACAATGTCTTAAATGATGATGTAATTCCACTTTGTGCAGCTCTTGCAGCAAAAGAAGAAGGTGATGCTAGATATGCTCTGGACCTCCTCAGGACTTCAGGTGAACTTGCAGATGAAAAATGTTCTGACATCGTATTTGAGGATTATGTAAGGGAAGCAAAGGACCATATTGAGCATAACAAAGTTACTGATATCATAATGACTTTACCAAGCCAGCAGCAGAAAGTTCTGGAATCATTACTCTATCTTACTAAAAGAAAAGAAGAAATAACATCCGGAAGACTCTATGAAGTTTATAAAGAAGTTTCTAAGGGAGATTCAGTGTCTTACCGGCGAATATTTGACTTTATAAATGAATTAGAAATGTTAGGGCTTATTTCAACTAAAACAATCTCAAGAGGTAGAGGTAGAGGACGAACAAATATTATAGATTTACAGTGTGAAATTAGTCTTCTTGAGGATGCTATGTGGAGCGCATAGTGTCATAACTTTATATTTTTATACCTATAAAAAAAATTAAGGATTAACACAAGCATAAAACTTATTTTCACTTGAAATGTATCTTAATTATATTTTAGAGCGTTTATCTTAAGATTAATTAATTTTTAGTATTTTAAAATTTTTAAAATAAAAAATAAATGATTTATATTAGTTAAAATTAGTTTTATAGATTACTCATAGCTAATATAATTAACTGACTTTATTTAATTACTGATTTTAACAGGGCCATTCTAACAGGTACTCCATAGAAAGCCTGTTCAAAGTATCTGCCCTGTGGAGTATTATCAACATCATGCGATATTTCATCGATTCTAGGCAGTGGATGCATTACAATGGCATCACTTCCCTCTAAAAGCTTGGAAGTAATTGTATAAGCCCCTTTGATTTTTAAATATTCTGCAGGATCAGGGAATCTTTCCTTCTGGATCCTTGTCACGTAAAGAACATCTGTTTTATCCAATACATCATGGATATTTTTAGTTTCATACACATCAACTCCACTTTTACTTAGGTCATGGAGAATTTCGCGGGGCATTTTAAGTTCTTTTGGTGATACGAAGCTCACATCAACATCGAACTTTGCAAGTGCATATGCCAGGGAATGTACAGTCCTTCCATATTTAAGGTCTCCCACAAGTGCAATACGTAAGTCATCAATTCTTCCAAGGATTCGTTTCATAGTATAAAGATCAAGCATTGTTTGAGTTGGGTGCTGACCAGCACCGTCTCCAGCATTTATTACAGGAACATCAACTATATTCGCGACAAAACGGGCAGTTCCTTCCATATTATGCCTTATAACAAGTGCATCAGAATATTCCCCTACTATCCGCACGGTATCTGTTAAATTTTCACCCTTTGTTGCAGAACTTGTCCCGGCTTCTGCAAAACCAATTGTGCTGCCGCCTAAACGTTTCATTGCAGCTTCGAATGAAAGCCTTGTCCTTGTTGATGGTTCATAAAAAAGCATTCCCAGCAGTTTTCCAGACAGCGCATCTGATTTTTTCTCTGATCTAGCGATAGGTTCCATTTCTTCGGCTAGTTTCAGGATATATTCTATATCTTTTCTGTCAAAATCCCTTATTGAAATAATATCTTTTTGATTGAAAGCCATAAACACACCATAACTGAACTTTTAAGATTATTCGTAGTGATTTTAAGTTTATTGATTAATTTGAGAATCTAATTAAAATATTCTTATTTTCTTTAGATTCTAATCATATTTTAAGTTTATAGTAAATGACATATGAAAATTCCCTCAAAAAATCAAAGCCTTCAAAAACCGCTGGTTTTTGATGTTTGAAAATCGTAGATTTTCAACCGTGAAAATTTTCAATTTTCACATGCCCCGAAATTCTACGAATTTCGAGGGATTTTTTGGGGCATGGAAAAAATTTCTAATTTTTTCCGGTTGCGAAACATAGTTTCGCAAACATCAAAAATGTTGTCAAATCTCTCAAAACCATAGGTTTTGGAGCCCTCGAAAATCAAAGATTTTCGGGGCGTCGAAAAACATTGTTTTCGACAGCATAAATTGAAGCTGTAAAACATGCTGTGCATGTTTTACGCATAAAAAATCTACGATTTTTTAAGATTTGTAAGCTCTGATTTGACACAGCAAAAATCTACGATTTTTGCATGCTTTGCATTTTTGAAAGCTGTCAAAAACTGAAAGTTTTTGACGCGACAAATACTTGTGTTTGTCAGCTATGAATTTTCACGGTTACGGAACTCTCGAAATTCGTAGAATTTCGGAGCACAAAAATCTCTGATTTTTGGAGGTTAAATCACATAAACAAATTATCTTACTAAATATTGGTCATTCACTGTGTTATACTACAAATTCCTTGCAAATGTCAGGTAACCAGTATGGCCCACAGCTCTTGTTTTAGGCCTAGTTCCCTTAGCTTTTACTTCAATTTCGCGTAAATTACATTCAACAGTATTTAGATCTG
Source organism: Methanobacterium sp. (assembly GCF_038562635.1). Taxonomy (NCBI): domain Archaea; kingdom Methanobacteriati; phylum Methanobacteriota; class Methanobacteria; order Methanobacteriales; family Methanobacteriaceae; genus Methanobacterium; species Methanobacterium sp. The sequence goes on from NZ_JBCFBO010000001.1 coordinate 1,892,510, forward strand.
AAAAACCGAATTTTTTAAGCACTTTATGAAGTATCTGGACCTGTTCAATGTAAGGAGCATAAGTCGCAATATAACCTCCAGTTTTAAGAGCCTCTTTGGCATGTTCTACAACATCCCACGGCCTTGGCAAATCCAAAAATATTACGTCAACATCTTTTTCTTCGATTCCTTCACTGATATCTTTGCATTTAATATGCACGTTTTCAAGGCCAAAATTCTCCACGTTACGCTTTGCAATTTCTGTAAAGTCTTCACGGATCTCGTACGAGTTCACTTCACCTTCTTTTCCCACGATATTTCCGAAATGCAGCGCAGTTGCTCCGGCTCCAGTCCCGGCATCAATTACCCTGTCGCCAGAACCCATACCTGTAAATGCTGTTATAATTCCTATATCTTTAGGTAGGATTATTGAACATTTTCTTTCCATTAAATCAATGTAGTCATTGATATTTGCCTTTAAAACTTTAAATTCATGACCTAAATGAGTTTTAAGGATATCTCCAGGTTTACCATTTTCCATATCCTCTTTTGTTATAAAACCAAAGTTAGTGTGAAATTCTTCATCCCGGGCAATGTATTTCTTACCCCTTTCATCCATTAAAATGCGCAATATTTTCACTCCTCATGTTTAATAATATGTATTTTGAATTTAATTTAAGTTGATAATTAATTGCTTGATATTTGATTATCCCTATTTTGTATATTTAAAATAAAGTAAATAGCACTATTTGATCATGTATCTATTTAAGGTAACCTTAAATAACCCCTATTTTTCAGTTTGTCTACTTTATAAGGGTATTCCAGCGTATTTTTGATCTTTTAGATAATATTTATTTTGTATCTCTATTTATATTATTTTGTAAGGCTTATTTTTCTGATTCATCAACTTCTATGAGCTTTTTAGTTTTATTTTCACTGATTTTTCTAAAACCTGAACTCACCACATCAACTATGCTTTTGGCTATTTTATCTCCAATTCCTTCCACTGATTTAAGTTCTCCCTGTGATGCATTAATGATATTTTTCACAGAACCGAATTCATTGAGCAGTTTTTTAGCAGTAACTGGACCAATATTTGGCAGTGACTCTACAATGTACAGCTGCTGTTCGTATAATGTAAGTGGTTTTTTCTCGGTTCTGACCTGTACAGGTGATTTGTCCTGTATCTGTTCTCTTATAGCGATTCTTAAAATCATTGCTGCAGTGTCTTCTTCAGATCTTGTTGGAATTATTGGAATACCAAAATCAACAGCTATAGATGATAGAGCTCCTCTTATTGCATTTGGATTAAGGAGGGAAGAATACAGATCATCTCCTTCCAGTATAATTACAGGCTTTCTGAAGTTTTCCACCAGCTCTTTTGCTTGTTTATACAGCCTTTTGTCAATAATTGAGCCTACAAAGTCTTTTGCAGTTTTTCGTTCGATTCCAACTTCACCACTAACTTGATAATCTGCTACAGGGAGAGCTTTTACTTCAATAACTGCTTCTAATTTATCAAGTTCGCGTAAAACTCTGGAATTACCTTCCCTTGAATCCGCGTATATTAGAGGTTTTATAACCTTTTCTCCATCTGTTTCTTCTACTCGGGGAATCATTTTTACAATTTCATTCGGTGCTATATTTCGTTTAACTCTCTTAGAAAGCTGTTTTTTCATCCGGTTCTCTTTATTAATACTTGTCCAGTAATAAGCCTCATCTCTAGTACCTTTAGTAATTAAAATGTACATTTTACCTTTATTTTTCCTTCCAGTTCTCCCACGACGTTGTATCATTCTTATTTCTGATGGAACTGGTTCATAGAGAATTACAAGGTCCACTGCAGGTATATCGATACCTTCCTCGGCAACACTTGTGGATATTAAAACATCATAAACACCCATTTTAAAAGCTTTGATTACTTCTTTCTGTTTTTTCTGGGTTAATCCCTTTTCACCTTCTTTTGAAGCCTGGCCAAAGAATTTTACCGCATTAATTCCTTCTTCCCCACATTTTTCATATATTCGATCTACTGTATCTCTAAACTGTGTGAAAACAATTATTTTAGAGTCTTTATTATTAAGCTCTTTTTTTAGAATATCTGCCAGTAATTGAAGTTTCGGGTGTTCAATTCCATTTTCATGTGCTTTCTTGGTGAGGCGAATTGCATTTGAAAAATCTTCATCCATGAGAAGGCCTTTAGCAGCCTTTGTTCTTTTCTTTTTTAGGCGGTCGAAATACTTGTCAAGTGTGCTTATTCCCTGGGTCTCCAGGAGTTCAACAGCATGCATTGCATTTATAACTGCAGTTAGCACTGAAACTGCATAATAACATTTTTTAGGTGGATTAGAACTCTGTGCAATTCTTTTCTGGGCAGCCCCTTTAGCTATTAAAACATCCTTTTTACCCATATTCACTGACTTTATAACGCCCATTTTCTTAAGCGTATTCAGTCTTGCCTTTAAGGTGGTGTCAATATATTTTTTTATTTCTTTGAGCTCTTCTGTAAGCTCCGTCTTTATCCATTTGACTTCAACTGGGTTAAAGTAAGGTGCAACGTCAGGATCTTCTTCGCTTTTAATGATCACCTCATTTATAAAGAGATTTTCGCATACTTCATTAATTTTATCTTCAACTGACCCTGGAGAAGCTGTAAGTCCAAGCACCAATGGATGTTTGCTTTGCTGCAGGTATTTACCTGCTAAATAAACGTAAGAATAAGATCCAACTCCCCTGTGGCATTCATCAAATACGACCAGTGAAACGTTTTCCATGGAATATCTGGACGATATCAAGTCCGATTCTATAGTTTGGGGGGTTGCACATATGACTTGATGATCGTTCCATCTTTTAATTCTCTCTTCTGGCTTTACATCACCAGTTAAAGATGTTGCTGGAATATTTAAAAATTCCCTGAAGCTTTCCTCGTGCTGGACAACAAGGGGCTTGCTTGGTGCGAGAATAAGAACTTTTGAGCCCTTGAAATTTTTGATCCGCTCTGCTCCAACTAAAACTGCTACTATTGTCTTTCCAAGCGCTGTAGGTGCTACTATCATTGTGTTTCCTTTTTTAAGCACGTCTGCAGCTAAAAGTTGTTGATAAAGCCGTGATTCTATTTTTTGATCCTTGATTAGGGGGTGTTCTATCCACTTTTGCATGGTTTTTATATTGGGCATGATCATATAAAAAGTTCAATTTTAAATTGAGTATATGAGATTGAAATATTAACTTAATCCATTTAAATCCTGAAATTAGGATCTTAACCAATTTAAATATATAATTAAGCTATTATATCCTTTTAATAGTTAAAAAGAGAAAGCTTTTTTATATGGAAATTAATTCATAATTAAATAAGATATAATTAATTCAAAGTGCTGTTACATTATCTAATTTACTCGGGGGGAATTTTATGGATATAGGGGATTATTATTCAAAATCGATTGAAAGTTTTAGAAGAAATTGGAAAATAACTGTACCTTCAATAGTAGCTTCAATATTAACTGTATTATTACTTATTGTGGCCTTTTTTGGGGTAATGGCAACTTTATCGCCAAATTTAAGTATTATAGGAAATTTCACACCATCTATATTCTCTCAAATTAATTCAAATACACTGCTTACAGCTGGCCTGATTCTACTAATCATCGAAATACTGATATTTATTATAAATGCATTTAGAACTGCTGCTACAGTTGGAATGGCTAAACAAATAATAATGGACGGTTCTGCAAGTCTTGATACTGCATGGAAAGATGGGATAAAATTTTTCCCTAAAATATTCGTGGTTTCAATTATAAAAACGATTTTAACAGCTATAATAGCTATACCTATAATTTTAGGATTTTATTTGCTTTTTAATAATATGATACTAAGTGGAATTTCAGTGGTTTTAATCGGATCCATAATACTCTTCATTGGGTTTATTTTAATTTCACTGATATTCTTTGTATTTAACCAGTCAATAGTTGTAGGCCAAAAATCAGTTATAGGCTCAATTAAAGACAGCTACGATATATTCTGGAATAATAAATTAACTGTATTTCTGGTTGCACTCATTAATACAGTTATCTCGATGGGAATAGGTTTTATACTGGGGATTATTTCGATTCCTTTAACTGTTGTAGCCGGTCCATTTGCAACTCAGATTTTAGGGCTTTTGGTAAGTATCATACTTGTTCCTTATTTTGCCCTGGTGATGACTTACATGTACATGGAATTAAAAATGGGTTTCCAGTGGATTAATGGGGATGTAAAGGATCATATAGTGTCAACTGAAAAATAAGAACTTTAACTGGTAATATGAGCTTTAATAAAAATAAGAAAATGTTTAAATCCTAAAAAAAACATTAAGTTAGATGAAAAAAATTAAAAAGCGTAAAATAGAGAAATAGGTGTAATTTTGTCTATTTTCAACAATTATATTTTCAAAACCCTCGAAAACTGTTAAATCTTAAAAAATCTACGATTTTTTACGCGACAAATCGAAGATTTGTCAGCTTAGATTTAACGTTGAGGAAATCTGCGATTTTCGAAAGTTTCTTTCAATCTCAAAATCTAGAAGATTTTGAAGATCATTGAAAACAATATTGTTTATTTTTTAAATTAAATTTTGAAAATCGGTAAATACCTCATTATCTATTTTTCGACAATCATGTTCTCTAATTCATCGAAAACAACATCTAAGCCGCACATACTGGGCACGTAATTCGCTGCTTTAGCGGAATCAACTCCAATAACATCAAAACCAAGCTCTTCAATTGGCGCAACTACCATGCATGTATCACAGACCATTTTTCCGCCGGCTTTTTCAATCATGTCAGTGTAACCCATCCTGTCGGCCGCGGCCTTTACTGAAATTGAGGTGCAAACCCATAATTCGTTTTGAAGCTGTTTTCCAGTCACTTTCTCTGCAATAGTCTTAATTTCTTCGATGGATGCATGTGGACAGCCTAAGCATATTAAATCTGGTTTTTTACTGCTTGTTGAAAGTTTTTCTTTTGCTTCGTTGATTTCTTGTCTGCCAATGCTGATTTTTTCCAGATCGCTGGTTTTCAACCCTTCAAGTGCAAACTTGTATTCTGGAGTTAAGTTTTCAACATGGTAAAGTGCAACGGCGCCTGATGATGCAAGTGCAGCACCTAAACTTTTCAAATTATCTCTTTTTGAGGTGTTTTTAAATTTAAAATAAGGTACTCCGTCACCCACAGCTTTCCCAATAATGTAACCAATAGCACCGTAATCTGTTCCCTTAATTTCAGTATCAAGTTCAACAATTAAATTAGCTTTCCTTTCTTCGTCGAGATGGTAACCATATTCTGGGGTTTTTCCACAGATTGCAGCCGAAAGTGCTCCAGGCCCTCCTTCTCTGTTTGTTTTAGCACCGATTACTGAGTTTACATATGCTACAGCAGATGATTCGGACCATGCGATGTGATCTCCGGTCATGGGAACGTTCCCGACAAGATAAGGAGTACATGTACATGTGGTGGTTATATCCATCTTCCTGTAGGCTTCAATTATCTTTAACTGCCATTTTGTAAATTCATCACTAAATCCAAGGTCTCTTCTATCGAGGTCAACACCAGCAGGGTTTAAGGTTGATGGAACTATGACTTCTGCATCCTGAGCCATGTCCTCTAAAAATTCTAAACCGGCATCTCCAATTGTTTTATATGAAACTCCGGATATCTGTGCTGATGTTATATTCACCAGTTTTTCAGCGTTGTATATATCACCTAAGGCGACTAATATTTCCATACTTTTTTGAACTGAAGACCCGTATTCGCCTTCGAGCATTTTTTCTTCTTGGGGTGTAAGGTACATAAAAATCACTAAAATTTTTAATTTATTAGCTTCCAGTTGAAGCTAAATTGGTGTATTTTTTATATTTAATATCTTCAAGATTTATTTTGAATTTATTTTTATATTCATTTTAATTTAATTTATATTTACTTAACCCGATCAAAAATAGTAATTTATTTTATTTTGCATGTTTTATTGATAAAACTGCTTGATAATGAGTTTTAATGGATAAAATGTTGAAACTACTTGAAATAAATCACTGGGCTGTATTAAAACAAATTAATAAAAATAGAAATGGGAATTTAAGTTAGAACTGGATTTAAAATAAAAAAAAATTCATTGACGGATCTGAGTCCCAACTATCTCATCAACGATATCAGTGAAATTATCCATATCTTTAAAAGGCACCACTGCACCTGCAGCGATATTATGGCCTCCACCAGCTCCATTGAAACTTTTAGCAGCTTCACCAAGGGCATAACCCAGGTTCACGCCTTTTTTAATGAGGTCCATGCTGGTCCTTCCAGATATTTTTATGATATTGTCCATCTTTGATATGGCAATCACTGGCTTATTTGGGTTTAAAATTTCAAGTTCAAGTCCAATACTCGATATTGTACCCATTAAACTTTTCCTGGCTTTGTCTTCAGTGTAAATATATTGGATATTATCTAATTGAACTGATCCCTCTTTTTTAATCCAGTCTATGCCTTTAACCAGACCGTCTCTGTATTTTTTAGCAAATGTTATGCCTTCTTCAAGAGCATTCTCTCTTTCCCCAATGCAAATGCTCAGTCCGACACCGTATTTTTTATTTTTACCGCAGGCATCTAGGATCCTTGAATAATCTTCGATATTTCGTAAAGCGGGAGTTTCACGTGGTATGCTGTAAACTTTGTCAAATATTTTAGGGGTTATCTTGATGAGTTCTTCTTTTAACAGGTCCTTTTCTTCCTCTGCTAAATCATCGAACTTAATCCCATAAGATAATCCTCTATCTTCCAGGAATGCTTTAGTTCCTTCAGGATCTCCAGAAATACCCTTTAAAGCAGGGTTAAAAGTATATGAAAGCGCTTTATAAAGTGGTTCTTCCTTTTTATAGGTTATTTTAAGGTCTTCATGTTCTTCGATTACACCTGCATTAAGACCTTCATCAAGCATCATCTTGTTGACGCCTATGATCTCTTCACTGCACTGCATATCTCCGTAAGCACCGACTAATGCAAGTCCTGTAAGCTCTACATTGTCCATTCCACGGACGGTTAAATAAGAAACTCCTGAAGCACTTACGTCTCTTGTTCCGTCCATTCCAAAGAGATGAGGATTTACATGAATTAAATTTTCATATTCCTTGTCTTGATCACCTAACACCTGATGATGGTCGGCAATTATGGAATCCGCTTTTAATTTACTTATAAGATCAGGGTATGCACTACCCATATCACAGAAAACGAATAATTTGTACCTTTCGTTCCTTAATTTTCTTACGAACTCTTCTTTGAGTCTTGGAACTATTGTGACGTGGAATTTACCGCCTTGTTTGGAAATTGCGTTACACATTACTCCTGCAGCGGACAATCCATCAGAATCATTGTGTGAGATTACTCTCACAACATGATCCTTTTTAATATGCTCCTTTAAAATGGAGCAGGCTTCTTCAGCTCTATTTAACAAGTAATGCTGCGCTTCTTGGGTCATATCTCCATCCTTCAGGGAGTACACCTTCGTTTGTGTAGTATCTGACTAATCTTCTTATTTTAGATTCGATAATCCTTAAACCTCTCCTTGTGTGGAGGTCTTTTGGATTTTCTTCAAGGTGTTCCCTTATGTTTACAGCTCTTCTTATGAGGTTCATGAGATCTTCAGGGTATTCAAGTCCCTGGTCATGTTTTTCCAGAATTTTGGTTATTTTCTGGCCGGTTATGAGTTTAACATCTGGGATTCCGTACTGGTCTCTTAATATAATTCCGATTTTACTTGTGGAGTTTCCTTCTTTTGTGAGTTTTAAAATTAACTCTTCTATTTCTTCGGTTGAGTATTCAACCCATTCAGGCTTAATTGCCATTAAAATCACCTCAAAAATTTTTTATTTTTGTGCCTCGAACACGAAGCATGCAAAAACGAAGTTTTTGCTGCGTCAAAATTCAAAGAATTTTGACAGTGTTCGGGCATTCGAAATCGGAGCCTATAAAAATCGAAGATTTTTGTGGCGTCAAAATCTTTGATTTTGACAGATTTCGAAAGGTTCGGAAAATCCCTCAAAATCTTCGATTTTGGGGCATCAAAACCTAAGGTTTTGAAAGCTTTGATTTTCCTCAACCTCTTAATTAATTAGCTTAATTGAATTTTCAAATAGTCAGTCCTCTGCAGCATGCTTATTTAACCATGATGCAAATTTCTCAAGTGACCTTCTCCTGTGAGAAAATTCATTTTTTTCATCTGTTGTAAGCTCTCCAAAGGTCTTATCATATCCTTCTGGAATAAAAAGCGGATCGTAAGCAAATCCATGATTGCCCCGCTCTTCGTATGCAATATGTCCTGGAACAGCGCCTAAAAAAACCTCGGGCTCGGCTTTGGGTGTGCAGTAGCCAATAACCGACCTGAATTCGGCGTACCTGTCTTCAACATCATTCATGAGCTTTAAAATGCCTTTATTACCAAGTGTTTCCTGCACGTAGGACGAATAAGTCCCTGGAAACCAGTTTAAGGCTTTAATAAGAAGACCAGCATCTTCTACTATTGCAGGTCCTTCTAGTTTGCTTGCAGCATACTCTGCGCCAAATTTGGCTACATCGACCAGCTCTCCCTGCACTTCAGGGTAGCCTAAATCTGTATGTTCAAGCTCTATGCCAAATTTTTCAAAAATTCCTTTGGCTTCTTTAACTTTGTGTTTGTTACCAGTTATAAAGTTTATGACTTTGACCATTTTTTACCATTCCGCCTGAAAATCGATCCTGTGAATGTTTTCTATTTCTTTGAATCTATAATTAAATTTAACAAATCAATATAAAATTATTTAAATTCTGTTAAAACTTGCTGGAATGGTAATTGAATGAATTGTTATTCTGGATTGTAGCGTAAATTTTTCCGTTTTTTCTGTCTATCATACAGTTCAGTCTGCACCAGATCAGCAACTTTTTTATGGCTGTCACGGTAGGCATCCCAAACTGAAATACACCATCTTTGGATCATTTCACCCCTTTCATGGCCTCTTGGAGCTTCAAGGACATCATAAACTGTAACATACCCTCTTTGCACGGGTAAATCAAATTTTGGCCATTCTTTTCTATGTTTTGCCAGTTTAACATGTGCTATTTGCACTTCTCTTCCTGAAAAGTCTTTTTCTATATGCAGATAAAGGCCAATAAGGGCGAATGTGATGGTGATTGGTTTTGTATTTTCATCTGCATACTGAGCTGCAAAGGCGTTAACTGCATACTGGTGGATAAATGAAGGATCTGGATGAGTTTGTGTGTAGCAGGAAAGTTTGTAGAACATTTCCGGTTCAGATTTCGCTGTTTTCATGGTTGTATTCCTTATCTGACTGTAGCTGAGAAGGTAGTAATTAATCTTGCCCTGTATTATTTACAGTGTACCTTCTTCTTCCCTCAATTTCATCAATTTTTTCAGCTATCTCTCTATAATCATCGGCAGTTTCATATCCTTTCAAGATTTCTGTAAAGCATAAATCTGCAATTTTGTAGTGGATGCCACCGATTGCTTTTTTAAATACCAGGAGGTCAACACCTTTATCCTCAACTAAGTCTGAATTTTTTCCAAGTCCAAAGTCTATGAAAACTACGCTGTCATCTTCTAGAATTAAATTTGAAGTTGTAAGGTCCCCGTGAATTATGCCGCAGTTGTGCAGCTTTGCTATATTTTCACCTATTTTCCTTGAAATCACTTTTATTTCATCCAGGGAAGCATCTTCAAAAACATCTTTAATTAGTTTTCCTTCGATTTTTTCTAAAACGAGGGCATGTTCTTTCCTATTTATGTCATATATGAGCGGGGTTTTGACTTCGCACATTTTGGCTTCGCCTAAAAGTTTTGCTTCTTTCTTTGTCCTCTTTTTCCGCAGCCTGCGGTCAATTTCAGGAATTCTGTAACTTTTTGGGATTCTCTGTTTAACAAATGCTTCGTGATTCAGCCATTTACATGTGTAAATGTTTGCTTCTGCCCCTTTTTCTGCAATTTTCCCCGGTAAAACCAGATGTTTTCCTGATTTATGCATCCAGGGAACGTCAACCTGGTCTGTCCTGTACTTTTGGATCACAGTTGTATCCTCTATCTGCTGAGTTAACCCGTATTTATACATCAACTGCCCCATCCAGGCAATCATAGCTCCATTATCTCCACAGTACTTCATAGGCGGCATATAAAACTCTGCAAAATGTTCTTCGGCCATTATACTTACCATTTCGCGCAGCCTGCTGTTTGCAGCAACCCCTCCACACAGCAAGACTTCTCGTTTTTTAGTATGAGCTAAAGCTCGCTCTGTTACTTCAACAAGCATTGAAAAAGCAGTTTCCTGTAGACTGTAACATACATCACTTAAAGGTGCTCCACCTTCGTATTTCCTTAAAGCGGCAGTTAAAAGTCCTGAAAATGAAAGATCCATTCCTTTAACAGCATAGGGAAGTTTAATGTATTCTTCTGCTTTACCTGCCAGTTTTTCAACCTCTGGTCCTCCAGGGTGTCCAAGGCCAACATCCCTTGCAAACTGGTCGAGGCAATTTCCTATAGCTATATCCAGGGTTTCTCCAAATACTCTGTATCTTTCAGACTCAAAAGCGATTACCTGAGTATTTCCTCCACTTACATAGAGCGAAACCGGATCTTCTGCTCCAGTTGTGAGTTTTCCAATTTCAACATGACCTATACAGTGGTTTACTCCAACTATGGGGACATTCAGCGAAAGTGCAAGAGATCTTGCAGCAGTTGCGGTGGTTCTAAGTCCGGGTCCAAGTCCTGGGCCCCGAGAAAAAGCAACTAAGTCTATATCCTCTATATTTAGTTTTGATTCTTTAAGAGCGTCTTTTATTAAAGGAACAATTGCGGCAGCATGATGTTCTGCAGCTTCACGTGGATGAATACCCCCACTTTCTGGAATTAGGGGATTTCCACATGATGCTAAGATCCCACCGTTGCTGTCAACGATCCCAACCCCTGTCTTTTCTGCAGTTCCTTCTATTCCTATACAAATCAATTATATCACGTCAATAAGTTCAATAAATCTATAAATAGTTATATTTGGCTTTAAAGAGTTAGCCATTTATTTACCAATAAATAATTATATTTTTATGTATATCTAACACTCATGTGCACACTTCATGCTTTATGTTAAATTATAATATCAATTAATTATGAAATTATATTTGGAAGATTGTAATTTACTTAACCATATAACTCATAAAAATTCAAAGTAATATCGGCACAACCATTTAGACATGGGCGTATCTAATACTTTGAACGTGTAATTAAATAATTTTTTAGTTTTTGTTAAATATCTACTTCATGGATATGTTGACTAAATTACCTATAATTTTGTATATATGGCATTAATCATGTTATTTAATGTATATTTTTAGTTAAATTTGATTTAAAGGGTATGTGCTCTTTTATTTAAGATTAAAATGTATTTAAATAATTATAATTTTGTTAGTTACACTTGAAATGGATGTCTTTCGACTAAGTTTATATGAATATGCAACTGTTTTAATTATCTAAGTCTTAAATATTCTGTTTATGTCATTTAATTAGAAGGTATTTAAGTTTAAAATACTTTATATGACTTAATTTTTGATATATCTTGAAAATAAGTTTAAATTTTGCTTGAATCAAGCTGTATCTCATTTCTGCGAAATCATGCAAATTATATTATATTGAATTTAACAAATAGAATGCAAATGAGTGCAAGGATTAGGTGAATATCAATGAAAACTTTATCAGATAATGCAATTTCAGATGCCAGTACCATTAATAAAAATATAAAATGCTACGGATCATCAGAAATTTTAAGTGAAATAAAAGAAAAGGATTCTTTATTTTTATGCGTAATGGCAACTACAAAAACGTCTAATATTCCTGGAATAACTGGAGCAGGCGCTACACCTGAACTTACAGAATATACTCCTGCTGCAGATCTGGAACTTGTAATATGCGGCGAACCAAAATGTCTACCCGAGATCCCACAAACAGTGACTGGAGATGCGGTTGCTCCAACTCCGGCGGTGATAACAAAAGCATCTCTTGAACTTGCAGATGTCCCTATAATGGTAGTTGATGCGGGGGCTGGAATAAAACCGGATCTTCCTTACATTAAACTGGGCAATGGGCCTGGTGAAGATGTAAGAACTGGAAATGCAGTTCCAAATGCAAGAGAAATATTTGAAAAAGGAGTTTTACTTGGAAAAACTTTATCAAAATTAACAGATCACCTTATAATTGGAGAAAGTACTCCTGCAGGAACAACAACTGCTTTAGGTGTCTTAACAGCCTTAGGATATGATGCGAAACAGAAGGTAAGCGGGAGCATGCCTGAAAACCCCCATGATTTAAAATATGAAGCAGTAATGGAAGGCCTTAAAGCTGCAGGGTATATGGAAGGAGAAGTTGTGGAAGACGCCCTGAGGGCTGTTGAAATCGTTGGAGATCCAACTATCCCTGCTGTAGCAGGAATTGTAATGGGTTCATCTATATCCATTGTGCTTGCTGGAGGTACACAGATGACTGCAGTGTGTTCTGTTATTAAAGGCATTGATCCTGAGTTTGATTTCTCTAAGCTGTGCATTGCAACAACTATTTTTGTTGCAGAAGATGAAACAGCAGATATTAACCAGCTGACCCGTCAGGTTGCTGAAATAGATATTTTTGCAGTTGACCCTGAATTTGAAAAATCTTCCGTTGCAGGGCTTAAAAATTACTTAGACGGTTCTGTAAAAGAAGGGGTCGGTGCTGGTGGAGCAATGATGGCTGCATTACTTAAAGATGTTCCTATGGATAATATAAGATTGAAAATCGAAGAATTATGCGATAAAATCTTTTAACCATATGTTTTGAAGATAAATGTATTATCAAAACGTTAAAAATTAGATTGAACATGATTGGACATGAAAATTTAAATAAAAAAGTTATAAACTGCTTGAAACATGCGGCACCATCTAAATACTCTTTTTTAATTTTTAGTTTATTTTATGTATCTGGTCTGGTATTTTCAATCTTAAAACCACAATATGCGGCATCTTTTTTTTATTATGGGTTCTTTCTTGGAGTTATGGAAGTTAAAATACAATTTCCAGATATTATTTCATTAAATTACATTCTAAATCAATTTATTTATTATTTAGGAAGAATTTCATTTGATATTTTTTTAAATAATATTACATTAATGGTTTTATGTGTCTTCACAGGTGTTGCTATTGTTCCTGTTATGTTAACAGGTTTATTCGCGTTTTCAGGGTCTCTTACAGGCATGCTTGTAATGAAATTTGGAATTTTTAAGGCTGTTTTGATACTTTTAGGATCTTTTCATCTGCCGCTGGAGATTTTAGCTGCTCTTTTATCAATAGATGCATTTTTAAAGTTTTATGGCTCTTTTGCAAATGCAATATTGAAGCATGATTTCACTGTATTTAAAGCTCTTAAAAATGAATTTTTGCCTTTGATTTTAAGTATTGCTGTAGTTTTAGCTACCGCTGCTATTTTAGAGGTCTTTTGGAGCACGTGGTGGGTGTACATCCTTACTAATCACTATATTTCGTGGTATGATTTCTATTTTGGTGTCCGCTCTGTTTTTGTATACTAATTTTTCAGATATAGGAAGCTTTAAATAGGGCTTATGTTAGAATTACATAACATGATGTTAGAAATTTATAACTTTATGTTGGAAATAAATAACTTAAAGGGGAGTTAAATATTTAAGGCTGTGAAAATATGGAAAATAAATTTAAGTATATGATATTGGGATTTTTGGTGATTGTGGGAATTTTAGGATATATATTTAAATCAAACAGTATGCTGTATTATCTCCTTATTTCCTTACTAGGGGGTTATTTGATATCAACAGCAGTTGATCATTTATTAAAAGAAGCAAAAAACAAAGGGAAAATGAACCTACTTACCTGGTTTGGGTCTGCAGTATTAATTCTGTCAGGGATTATGGTGATGGTTCTTGATGTAACAAACATTGTTTTTGGAATTCTGGTATTTTTAGGATTATTTGCCTTAATGATCAGCTTTTTTTACTATATTGGCATGGAAGAGCCTAAAGATGAACGTTTGAAGAAAATAGGGACTACTGCTACCACTTACTCGTGGCATCTAACTTTACTTATCCTATGTTCTATCCTTATTTCTAGTATATGGTCTGGAGATAAGAGTGTCAGCATATCCAGCTTAGGTTTGATACTGTTTGTTATGGTGGCTACAATGCTTGGCGTTAATATCTATTTAAACCGAAAGGGTGATGTAGACTAATTAATAAGATTTTAAATTTCTAAATCTTGAATTATTGTATAAAACAGCTATATGGCTGAAAATGGAGAGAAGTGAATATAATGGAAACAGAATTCAATCACTACTGGGGTTCGTTAGGAATTTTAGGCTTAATGGGATATGTACTGGAAAGTCCAATATATTATGTCTTTTTTGGGTTTTTCTTGCTTTTTTTAGTGCCTATTTTTAATAAATTTAGAAAAAAAGAGGATAATAAAAGAAATGAAAGTAAATTTAGCAACTATGACATGTATAATGTAAGTATATGGTTTGGTTCAGTGGCTTTAATGGTTTCGGGGATTATAATGGTAGTTACAAAGACTATGAGTGACTTGCTATCGGTTTTCCTTCTTTTGGGTATAATGGGCTTGATGACTAATTTCTTTACATATATGGGGATGGATAAAAAAGCTCGAGATGAACGTTTAAGGAAAATAGGAACATTTGCAGCAACTTATTCATGGTATATAACTTTAATATTCGTTACTTTCCTTGTATTAAATATGTACTGGGGGCAAAATATACACAACCCAATTGAATTAATGGGCGTGACAATTTTTGTCATGGTATCTACCATGCTTATAGCTAATACAGTTTTAAGCCGTAGGGGCGACATAGAATAAGTGGGATCATATGAAAACAAGAATAAAAGAATTCAGGGCTAAATACAACTTGACTCAGGCGGAACTTGCTGAAAAAGTTGGTGTCAGGAGGGAAACTATTGTATTTCTTGAAAAGGGGAAATATAATCCCTCGCTTAAATTAGCTCATGATATTGCTGTAATTTTAGAAACTAGCATTGATGAACTGTTTATTTTTGAGGAATAACAGTTCGAAAAATTAATTTTTAAAAAAAATAGAAAAGTAGTTTTTATAAATGGTAGATATAGCTTAAAATTATTGCCAGCGGACCTACTATCCAGCAGTAGTAAGCAAATGGAAGTAAATTTCTTTCCTTTATTAATTTTAGCATAAATTTCACGGCTAGATAACCGCTTATAATTGCAGCTATAAAACCAGCTATGGCAGCTGCACTGCTGATATCCATAATAGAACTGATGTCCTTTGCCTGCACGAGGGCTGCCCCTAATATTGCAGGTATGGATAGTAAGAAACTATAACGTGCTGCTAATTCTCTTTCAACTCCTAAAAATAGTCCTGTAGAAATTGTAGCTCCTGAACGGGATATTCCGGGGGCTATAGAAAATGCTTGAGCAATACCAATTATTATGGAGTTTTTAAGGCTCATTTCTTTTAAGCTTGTTTTGTCACTGATTTTTCTTGACACCATCTCTGATCCCCAAAGTAAAAATCCAGTTACAATTAAAAATACTCCTACCATAGTTATGCTGTTAAATAAACTTTCGAAGCTTGATTTGAAGAGAATTCCAGCTAATCCTGCAGGTATACTACCAATTATTATAAACCATGCTAGTTTTTTGAATTGGTTTTCTTGTAGGCCCTTGAGGAACTGGCCCCGAGGTATGTCTAATAAGCTGGAGAAGAATGATTTGAACATGTTTACTATATCGTTCCAGAAATAAGCTACTACCGCTATCAGTGTTCCAATATGTAACAGGGTATCATAAGCTAAGCTTGAGGTGGTCCCAATGATGTAAGGGACAAATACCAGGTGAGCTGAGCTGCTTACAGGTAAAAATTCAGTTAATCCCTGAACAATCCCTAGAACTAGTGCTTGAATTATATCCATTTTATCACCAAAATATTATATTTAATAGAAATTGAGTTAAAATTATTATTAATTTGAAATGCATTTTAACTCGTGTACGTTTATAATAAGAACTTAATATACATTATCATTCATAAAATTGATGGATAATTTTAATCAAAACATGATTTTGGGAATTATACTGCCTTTATATGAAGTTAAATGGATTCAATAGTGATTTAATGAAAAAATGGATATTTGTATTAGCTGTCTTAGCTTTAATTATTGCAGTCTCTGGATGTACAACCAGTCAACAGGCACCGGCTAATAAGACTTACTCTGAAAATGGTTTATCATTCATTTATCCTGGAACTTGGAGTGAACTAGATAAAACAGCTTATCAGAGTGCTTTAGATGATAAAGGTGAAATATTAGCAGCTGTAGGTGATGGATCTACAATTTTTGGGGTAGCCCGGCTTAACAAGATTAAGAATCATACAGATGTCACATTGAACAGTTTGGTAATATATTATAATGCTACGCTAAACGTTAACGGTACAAAATATGTATCAGAAGGCCCTGTAACTGTTGGTGGAGTTAAAGGATATGAAATAACTGTAAAAGCATCAGAAAATTATTTATCTGGAGTTTTGTTCATTAAAAATCGTACAGCTTATCTGGCTGTTTTTGAATCCTCTGATAATGATCAAAAAACGTTTAATCAGATATTAAATAGCCTTAAAATACCTTAAATTTTATTTTTTTATCATATTGCATTTTAATTAATATATGAAATTCTGCATTTAATGAAGTTTTAACAAATACTAGTATAAGTTTTTAGGTTTAAGTTTTAACTTAGAACTTATAAGTTGTAACTGACTAACTTCTAATGCATTTTGATTATAACTTAGAAGTTATAACTTATTCTTAACCAACTTCTAATTTGATTTCAGTTTTAACTTGGAACTTATAAGTTGTAATTGATCTATTTCTAACTCCATTTCATTAGAACTTAAATCTTATAACTTATTATTGACTAACTTCTAACAACATTTTTCTTATAACTTGGAACTTATAACTATGTTGTAAAATTAATCAAATTTTTAAATGAGTTAAATTTTTGAATTTAATTGAAAGAATGGATGGGTAGTTCTATTAAAAATGCTCTAATAACTTATAACTATTATCTTATATCTTATAAGATATAACTTATAATCTTAAGATCCGTTGTAATTATTATAATTACTCTATAAAAGTTAACCAGCCGTGTTCATCTTCCTCAACACCTCCAACGATGTTGAAGAACCTGGTCTGTAATTTTTCTGTAATTTCTCCCCGCTTTCCATTCCCGATTTTTATCCCGTCAACAGATCTGACAGGGGTAACTTCAGCTGCTGTACCTGTCATGAAAATTTCATCTGCAAGGTAAAGCATTTCCCTTGGAATGGGCTCTTCATTTACTTTAATTCCCATATCTTCAGCTAATTTAGTTATAGAGTCCCTTGTGATTCCAGAAAGCAGAGACAAAGAAGCGTGTGGAGTGTACAGTTCACCATCTTTAACTAAAAATACGTTTTCACCACTTCCTTCACTAACTGTTCCATGGTAATCAAGCATTATTGCCTCATCAAAACCATTGCTTACAGATTCCATCTTTGCCAGTTGAGAATTCATATAGTTGGCCCCTGCCTTTGCCATATTAGGAAGTGTATTTGGCGCCATTCGCCTCCATGTTGAGACACCTATATCTACACCATTTTCAATGGCCTCATCACCAAGATATTTTCCCCATTCCCATGCTGCAATTACAGTATCCATAGGGCAGTTCAAGGGGTAAACACCCAATTCTTTATATCCTCTAAATGCAATAGGCCGTATATAGCAGTCTTTTAAGTTGTTAATCTTTACAGTTTCGATTATAGCATCGCAAATTTCATCTACGGTGTATGGAATTTCCATCCTGTAGATCTTTCCAGAATTAAACAACCTTTCAACGTGCTCTCGCAAACGCAATATAGCGGAGCCTTTTTTTGTGTTGTAGCATCTTATGCCTTCAAATACGCTTGAACCGTAGTGAACAACGTGAGATAGAACATGTATATTTGCGTCTTTCCAGTTAACGAATTCACCGTTAAACCATATTTTTCCAGTTTCATCAAAAGCCATTGTTATCCCTCTTTTAAACTTTGATTAATTTTAAGAAATCAATGTATTACGCTAAATCATATTCCTGCTATTGGATTTGATTTATTTTTCTATGCAATATTTATCAATAGTATATAATAAAATGTAGGAATATAAAAATCAGTTGATAATTTGAATTAGTTTAGGAAAAGTTTATATAGGAACAAAGCTTAAATTTCATTTTCCGAAGTTTATTTCTCAACGCTTTTTTGGAAAAAGTTTATATACATTACTTGACAATAGTCAAAAATACGCATAAAGGGCCGGTGGTCTAGGGGTATGATACCTCGCTTACAACGAGGTGATCACGAGTTCGAATCTCGTCCGGCCCATTAGAATAAACTAACTATTTTTTCTGCATTAATTTAGCAAAGTTAATTTTCATGTTAACCATTTGTTATTTATCTTACTTTTAACACGTATTTGAAATATTTAACCTGATTTTAAAGACTTAAATTAAAATAAATTGAAAATAAGTAGTTTATTTATTTAAATGAGATTAAATAGTTTTAGAAAATTTCTCCTATTTTAAAGATTTTAGAAAATTACAATTAAGTTATAACGCCTAAAAGTGTTGAATTTACAAAAAATATATAATTTTTAAAAGTTTTTGAGGATTTAGCACATTAATTCAGGTTAAAAATATTAGTGCTATGTATATAATCAGGGTCACGAAAAATACTGTACTTCCCCTTATTAGAGTTACAGTTATATCTCTTTCTACAGCCATTACTATTCCATAAGACAGCACAGCTGCAATAAAAATCCTTAAAATCCCTAAAAGTGCCTTATTTATATGTATAAGATAGGGTATAAGTGTTGAAACAGCTAATACAATTATAATAAGTGCTATTGGATTACTTAATAAAGTTTTACTCCATTTTTTAAAGTTATTGGATACGTCACTATTTGATATATTCCTTTTCTTCCCGGTCAGCGAACCTCTTCTACCCCGACTTAGGAAGGAACTACCTGCAGAATCAGAAGGAAGTACATAGGTTTCTTCATCCTCTTCTACTTCTTCGTCATCATAATTTTCACTAGTTTCTATATTCTTCTTGGAAAGTGATTTGGCAATATTCATCAATTCATCTTTATCTATGAGGGTGATATTTCTACCATTTGCATAACCCAGGGCATTATCTGAAAAAGTTGAGGTTGTTATAACTATTACCTTGGATGCCTGGAGGGTTTTTGCTACCATTTCCATTTCTTTAAGTACATCTAAACCTACTTTCCACCTTTCTTCGTAGTTTTTACACGCTACTACTACGCCGATATCTCCTAAAACAGTAGGTAAAACTCCGTATATGTCCACAAGGTGCTTTGATGTTTTAAAGTATTTATGGACCTTAAATCCAGACTTTTCCATGATTTTAGCTACAAAATCGACCAATCTATTTTTTTCCAACTTCCTCACCCTTGAATTGGAGATATTCAATTATATTAGATGTATCAATGTTTTATAAATGATTTATATTTCCCTATTTTCATTAGTTAATATGTTGTATTTACTTTTAACTGATGGTATAAATAATATTTATTTTTATTAACTTCCAGTAACCTTTTTGAATGTTGAAATATAGATATGTGCATCATGCGAATTTTAATAACTAATGATGACGGGGTTAACTCATCTGGGATTGTAGCAGCAAAAGATGCTGTTCGTGAACTTGGGGATATCTACGTCGTGGCACCAGCAACACAGCAAAGCGGAATAGGACATGCACTCACACTTTTTGAACCAATGAGAGTTAGTTCATCTAATTTAAGGGATGGAAGCGAGGCTTATTCAGTTTCAGGAACACCAACAGACTCTTTAATACTTGGAATGTATGAAATAATGGATGAAAAACCAGATCTAGTTATTTCAGGTATTAATATTGGTGAAAATCTAGGCATGGCCGAACTTACAACTTCGGGTACCATAGGCGCGGCAATGGAGGCCGCTGCTCATGGAGTACCTGCTATAGCTGCTTCTATACAGGTTACAAGAGATGATATTAAATTTCACGATGGCCATGTAGACCTTGATTTTAGCTTCGCTCAGAAAGTTATAAAAAGACTTTCTAAGATGATCATCAAAAAAGGCCTTCCTGAAGGAATCGATTTTTTAAATTTAAACATCCCTTCACATCCAGAAAGCCATAAAATTAAATTAACACGGCTTGGAAAGAGAATGTATTCTATCCATATTCAAAAAAGACTTGATCCAAGGGGAAGAGAATATTACTGGATCGCAGGGGATCCTGTAGGAGTAGATGAAGAGGGCACTGATGTACATGTGCTCAGGTATGATAAATGTCCTACTATAACTCCTGTATCGCTTGATTGTACCTCTGATCTTCATTTAATGAAAGATTGGCTTGAATAAATAAATTTTTTATTTATTAACAGTCTATCGGGATCTGATGGAAATATTAGATATAAACGGAAAACAAATCCATAGGAATCTGCAAGTTAAGTATATAAGGACGCATACAACTGGAAAGGTAACTGATATTCTAGTTAAAGAAGATACTGTATGGGTTAAACTTGATTCCAGCGGTCTTTACTATAGGATTGATTATATTGAGGTCATCGAAAATAATGGAGCATATATAAAGCCAGATAAAAATAAAAAAAGAGTAAAGTCTGGAAAATTTGGCGTTGCGAATCCAGCTGTGATTTCTGATCATGCAGACGGCCCTGGTTATGGAGGGGGTTGAATTTCTATTTTTTTTAAACGGTTAAATTTCTTTTAGATTTAGTAAATTAATTTAAATATCTATTTTTTGTTTATATTCTATCAGATGCTGTTGTTTGTTTTTACGGAGCAATATTGCTCTAAAAGAGCAATTAGAACTCTTAAATTAACCTTAAAATAGTTAATATTATATATCATAATACTTGTTTATTAATTGATAAGCTTGAATATATATGAATTATTAAAATTCATCATATTATGACTTTTAGAGACATTATGGGCTCAGTTTTGGGCTAATTACTGGCTGCAGAATATACTATAGGTTGGGAGAATTTTGATAATATTTAATATTAAAAAAGGCCATCTTAAATAAGGAGTAATCAACATGTCCAGGATAACATTTTTAGATAATGCATCGGGAAGTAAAAACAATTGGTGGAGATACATTTTAACCATTATTTTAACATGGCCAGTGCCTATGGCAGTGACAGCAGTGATTTTTATCCCTGTCTTCATAATTTTTGGATTAATAGCTATAGCAACCAATACTTCGGACATGTCTTATACAATAGCTTCAAATCCTTTATTTGAACTTTTATTAACTGGTATATCTGCCGCAATTTCGATTTTACTCCTTTATTTATGCATAGAATTTATCCATAAAAGGAAATTCATATCTATAATTAACACGGTCTGTAGAGTAGATTGGGTAAGAATATTAAAAGGTGCGGGAATATGGTTTGCTATTTTAACAGTCGGGTCATTAATTGAGTTAATAATTGATCCAGGCAGTGTTAAAGTAACTTTTAATCCAAGTACATTTATTTTCCTCCTGCTTTTGAGTCTGCTGGTATTTCCACTTCAAGCATCCTTTGAAGAGCTGTTTTTTAGAGGATATCTTATGCAGGCAGTAGGGATACTCACAAAAAAGCCAATAATTCCTTTAATGGTTACATCTGTAATTTTTGCGGCTCTTCACTTCTGGAACGGTACAGATATGATTATGAGTGTAGATATAGTGCTCCAGGTATTTATTATTGGAATAACACTTGGTATAATAACTTTAGGAGAAAACAGGCTGGAAACAGCAATGGGAGTGCACATTGCAAACAATATCTTTGTCTCTGTAGTAGTTAATAGTGCAAGTGGTGGATTTGAAGGTCTTCCATCTATATTAACATCATATGGAACCCCTAATCCTGTAACAGATGTTCCAATATTTGTTTTATATGCTTTAGCATTGATAGGCGTTGTTTTCTGGAATAAAAAAGATATGTTGCTCAATATTTTCAGGGATACAGTTGATGTAGAAATGGATAAAATTGAAGCTAAAGAGATTTAATTAACGAAATGGGGTGTTACAATGCATTATGTTCACCCTATATTAAATCGAATCTTATTAATTCATGCTAAAATAGTTAATATTATATGCTAAAACATCAGTATACCGAATTAGTATTAATTATGAATAAATTATGAAAAATAATCATTTTTCATGTTATTGAGCGTGGAAAATTGAGAATGAATGAAAAATGGAGATAAATTATGAAATTTCATCCAATAGTTAAATTATGGGGAAAACCAGTTCAAAAGACAGTGTCAATGTTTAAACGATAAAAAATTTAAAGAGCTTAATATTGGACAATATATCTCTGATTATTTTTTAAATTTCAAATTTAATGGAGGAAATACATTGAAAAATGAAGTTTTTATTTTAATGGGGCTTATTGTAATTACTATATTAGTTACAGGTTGTATTGATCTAAATAATTACAAATTAATGGGAGAATATAATCTAACGAAAGATAATAATACGCAAACTGTTATTATAACTCTTCCGGAGGGAGTAAATCACGCTAAAATAGAAATCGTGAATATGACAAAAACTACTAACTCTGCTGTGAGTTTAGATTGTTATGCTTTGAGCATAATTCCTCAAGAAGGAAAACCCGCATCTAACTATGCTAACAATACAGTAGATTATGAAGCATTTTCAATACAAGATTCTCCTGTTCCATTAAATAGAAGTTTAACATTAGATACAAATAATGCAAAGAGCATATTAATAGTGCTTTCTTCTGGAAAAGGCATTGTTAAAGTATCTACAGCTTAGTTTAAATTATAACTCTTAATTTAGTTTTTAATAGATTATAATACAAAAAGAGGACTATTTGGGAGGATAGTCATGTCGTACATTACATTTACTACGACTACAGTTACAACAGAACAGGTAGTTTGGTTCTTTGTAGGCCTATTATTGTTTTATTGATAGTTGTATGGCTAGTTATTAGACATAAAAAGAAATCAGGAATGTGAAATGGGTGGAATGTTAAAGAATTATAATTTAAAATCTTATTAAATGAGCTTAATGGAGTTTTTAGAGGAACTTAATTATATATGCGTTAATTCCCTGAAAAATTTTATTTCTTCTCTACTGATTCCCCTTAACATAAAAATAATTGTTATATAAACAGCTGAGCATATGATGATAGTCGCTAAAATCCCAATAGCAGATACTGGGTTTATAACTAAAATAACGGTTGACATCACTATAGATGCTATAAGACTTTTAAGCAGGAATTTAAAGTCAAATTCTATTTTAATGTATTTTTGAGAATAGATTAAAGTGACTACTAAGGTAAACAGGTATGCTGTGAGTGTTGCGATTGCTGCGGCAATTATACCAAAACTGGGTATGAATATAATATTTAGAATTACATTAATGGCAGCAGCAGCCATCCACTGTGAACCCATAATTTTTGTTTTCTTTTCCAATATCAGAATTTGGACAATTATCCCATATAATCCCACTAAAAGCGCGCCTAATGCAACAAAAGGGGTTATAAAATAACCATTCTGTGCGAATTCTGGTTTATGTGTTATTACAAGGAGTAGTGGTTCTGATAGAAAGGATAAACCAAAGACTGCAGGTATCGCTAGCAGCATGAAATATTTAATAGAATAGTCTAAATGTTTTTTAACTTCTCCTATTTCATTTTGATCATAATATTTTGACAGTAAAGCTGGTAAAATAAAACTAAACGGTGCTGCAAACATTGTTATTACAATACCCAGGGTATATGCAGGCGTATAATAACTAACAAATGTTGTTCCCAGTATAAACAGGATTAGATAACGGTCGCTTGCATCTACTATCCAGCTGGATAAATTACCTGGAATTGTGGGCATACCAAATGATAGATATTTGCGTATGCTTTTAAATTTAGGGAGTTTAAATCCAATTTGGCGAAGAACTAACCAAATTGAAGCTAAAGCTACAATAAATTGCGCTATGAAATATCCAAATATGGCTCCTTCTATTTTATGGCCTGATTCTAGAAGGCATACTACTATGGCTACCATGAGATATGTCTGTATCAGTGAAAGTATTGAGATTATTTTCATCTGCTGGAATGTTCTAAAGAAACTGGAGAAAGAAATGTATATTATACTTGCTAAAGTAGTTAAGGTCAATAATGTGGATATTACTGTATTGCCATTAAAAAGAATTAATGCTATCTGTTTTGATAATAAAAGAAGTATTATTGAGGTAATTATGCCTACAAATAGTAATAAAAATGTAATAGAATAAAATTCTTCTTTTATATTCTCTTTTTCAGTTTTAATAGCTAAAAATCTAACCATTGAATATGGAAGGCCTAGTGTTACAATTAAGGGTATGATCCCAACAGTTGTAATAAATATGGTCCATATTGCATAATCTTGAGTTGTTAAATTTTGGGTTAAAAATGGCAGTAAAATAAGTGAACTTAAACTTACAAATATATTTGTCACGCCGAATAAGCCAATTCGCTGTACAAAAAGCTTATATTCGCTCAAAAGCTCACCATTATCTGATTATTAACAAATGCTGTATTTGAGTCTTGTATTTTTGTTAATTCTGGTATTTAAATCGATGTAAGTATCAAGACATACAAGGTTAATAATAGAATAAAGTAACATATTAAGATTACTAAAATACACATTTCTACTTTCTATTTAAATAAATCATTACTTGCCTATGATAGGTAAACTGGGTTTAAAATACAAAAACAAGCTAAAATCACTAACAAAAATTTGGATTTTAAATAGCTTAATCCGAGATATGGGTTTATTAATAGTAAATGATGTAAAAAAGTTAAAAAACGAATACATTTGGTAAACAAGGATTAAAATAAAGTTCTTTTATTTAACCACAGGCATACCTAAAATATCCTTTTCTCCTTCAAAAACGGCTTTTGCGATCTGGGCGCTTCCAACAGAACCTGATCTTTCCCCAATTCTAACAACCGGTGCAATATTTTCAACCTCTTTTTTAATGGCACCAAATATATCGATTGGTTCTTGCATAGATCCAGTAGAGCCAGTTAATATAATCCCATCAACATTTTTTGCTATTCCTGCAAGCCCATAGATCTCCATCACGATTGTCATAATCATGGTATCTATAGCAAGTTTTGCTTTACTGTCGCATTTTAAATAATTTTTAATGATTTCATCTTTCATATGGCTTACTTTTCCATATACATCAGCTATTTTTACAGCTCCTGCACGTGAAAAACATTCATTGGCAGTTCTAACTCCGTCATCGATATCCCTAATCATTTTAAGGTCAAGCGGGCCGTGAATAGTTCCCATAGCACCTATACATGCATCCATTGCTCCTTTGATTATCCCGTCTTCAATCAGCATAGTTACCGTATTAGAACTGATATCTGCTACTATCATATTTTTAAAGCCTGTTTCCATGAACGCGTTATAACATATACTGACTTTTTCAGAGCTGGCATGATGAGAATAAGCAGCTTTAAAACGTTTATCAAGGCACGTGGTTTCATCGTGAATTCCAGGTATTACAACTGTTGGAATCCCTGAATTTTTGATTTCATCGTAAACTGCTGTTCCGCCACCTGTTACTTTTCCAGCGCCTTCCATTGATTTAATTCCTCTGTTTTTCACTTTTTCTATTGGAGTCACGGCTTTTAGGGCATCTCCCATGGCATAGGTTATTGCCATGAGGTCAATTGAGTTTAAATCAACTCTTTTTGAAAGTTCTTTTAATGCAGAGACTTTTCCAGCAGATAAGTCTTCCCGCAGGATTTTAAAATGAGTAGTTTCGTTATCGAGAATTGTAAAAGAGACTCCTGTAGTCCCATGATCCATTCCAACAAATACCATGGATTCACCTTTATGCAATTATAAAATATCAAATAATTTCGAGCTTAAAATTTAAAAACAAAAAAAGGGGATTATTTTTGTAATCCGCAAAGTTTCCTGAGTTTTGTACCTACCTTTTCAATCTGGAGGTCGTCTTCCATTGCTCTCATTCTACCGAGCATAGGAGCTTTGGCCTGGTTTTCAAGGGCAAATTCTTTGGTAAATTTACCAGTCTGGATTTCTTTGAGAATTTCTTTCATAGCAGCCCTTGATTCGTCGGTTATAACTCTATCTCTTCTTGTAAGTCCTCCGTATTCTGCGGTGTTACTTACATCGTGCCACATTCCAGCAAAACCCTGTTTGTATATGAGGTCTACTATGAGTTTTAATTCGTGGCATGTTTCGAAGTATGCGATTTCTGGCTGGTATCCAGCATCTACAAGTGTTTGGAAACCTGCTTTTATTAGCTCAGTTGCTCCTCCACAGAGTACTGCCTGTTCACCGAATAAATCAGTTTCTGTTTCTTCTTTGAAGGTTGTTTCAAGTACTCCTGCTCTTGTAAGTCCTGATCCTTTGGCCATTGCAAGTGCAATTTCTTTTGCATTTCCAGTTGCGTCTTGTTCGACTGCTACGAGTCCTGGAACTCCAAATCCTTCTTCGTATTCTCTTCTAACTGTTGCACCAGGTGCTTTTGGAGCTACCATTGTAACATTAACATTTGCAGGTGCTTTTATGTAGTTGTAGTGTATGTTGTACCCGTGTGAGAATGAAAGGGTGTTGCCTTCTTCTAACCCTTCTTCAATTGCGTTTGCATAAACTGCAGCTTGAATTTCGTCAGGGATTAATATGTGAATTACGTCTGCTTTTAAAGCTGCTTCTTCCATGGTTAATACAGTTAAACCATCAGCTTTTGCTTTATCCCATGATGCTCCGCCTTTTCTAAGTCCGACAACAACATTTAATCCACTTTCAGACATGTTTAATGCTTGTGCCCTTCCCTGGCTACCATAACCTATAACTGCTATAGTTTTATCTTTTAAAACGTCTAAATCTACGTCTTTTTCGTAATGTATATTCATTTAATGCCTCCAAAAAATATTTTCACTATTTTTTGAGGTTCAGAAAATCTCTCAAAAATTCTTCGAATTTTTGGAGCACGAAACCAAATGTTTCGTAAGCTTCGATTTTTCTCAACCTCCCGATGATTTTGAGTTAAACGATTTACCGTAATGGGTAAAAAATTAATGCCACTACAATATTTGAACCGTGGATTTATAAATTTTATCATAGCATATTTTTGACCCTAAATTAAGCGCTGAAATTAGAAGTTGTGTGCTAAAATAGTAATTCCTAGGAAAATTAAGACAAATAGTAAAATTATGTGTCCGTATTTTTTAATTTTATCCCCTAAAATACTGTTTTCTACCAAATTAAAGCTGATATAACACCATACTGCGATCATTACTATAAATACTGATATTACAACGAGCATCTGATGGAGTCCTATACTTGCAAATAGGGGGACATAAACTCCAATATTATCTCCGCCGTTTGTAAATGAAACAAGTGCCACCAACGATGACTTTGAATTTCTAAATTTTGAAAAAAAGCCCTTATTTTCTTCATTTATATTATAATTTGCTGAAATATCTTTGTTATCTTTTAAATCCTTTAGATTTTTGAGCCCGATAATTATGGGCAATATACCAAGCATCCCGATCCAGTTAACTGGAATAACTAACTTTAAAAAATAGCTTAATGCACTTATGGCAATTAAAGCCATAACTCCAATATACTGACCTAAAACAATCTGTTTAACCTTAAATTCTTTATTTGAAAAGAATATCATTAAAACAAAAAGATCATCAAGATTAGTTGCTATAAACATTGCAACAGCTGTAAAAATTAGAAAGATAAATTCTATCATGGTACAAAATAATAAATAGGGGCCCTCAAAAATCGTTGATTTTTGGGCCGAGGAAACACAGCATGCAAACACAAAGTGTTTGCTGCCCGGAAAATCGTAGATTTTCCGACGGCATTCGAAAATTTTCAATTTTTGATGTTTGAGGAACATAGTTCCTCAACCGCAAAAAACTTTGTTTTTTGCATGTTGAAGGAAATCTTTGATTTCCTGAACAGCAAAATCCTACGGATTTCGCATGCGTCAAATCAAAGCTGGAGAAAAATGTTATGCATTTTTCTACGCGTAAAAAAATCGTAGCTTACGAAAATCGTAGATTTTCGTGCCCCAAAAATTCTTCGAATTTTTGAGGGATTTTTTTAAGATTTGACAGTTTCCTACGGCATGTAAAAATCATAGAATTTTCGAGTGCATTAAATAGTTTTAACACCTCTAGACATTGCAGTAGGGCCTGTCCTTGCAATTTCTTTGATTCCGAAACCTTTTACAAGGTCGATAAGAGCGTCAATTTTATCTGATGCCCCTGTCATCTCTATGGTGAGAGTTTCAGGGCTTACATCTATTACACGTCCTCTAAAGATATTTACATATTGAACAACTTCGGCCCTTACTTTTTCTGTTGGTGAATGAACTTTAATCAGGCAAAGCTCTCTTTTAACAGTATTTTCAGGCTCCAGATCTCTTACTTTAATGACATCTATGATCTTGTTCAACTGTTTTGTAATCTGTTCCAGGACTTTCCCGTCGCCTTTTGCAATTATGGTCATTCGAGCGATTTCCTCTTGCTCTGAAGTTCCAACTGTGATGCTCTCTATGTTAAATCCCCTTCTTGTAAAGAGTCCTGCAACTCTCTGGAGTACACCAGGCTTATGAAGTACAAGTGCGCTAATAATGTGGGTTCTTTGATCTTCCATCTTAATCACCTGCCCTTTCTTTAGCTGTTTCATGATATGGTATATCTTCAGAGTGGTTAGACTCGGTTTTGTACTCCCCAACTATTTCGGTGAGGCCGCATCCTGGCGGTACCATTGGAAGGATTTCATCTGGATCAATTGTAACGTCGATGAGTGTTGGTTCACCTGAGTTAATTGCACTGGACAGTACCTCACGAAGTTCACCAGGCTTTTCTACACGGTCTGCAGCAACTCCAAATGCTTCTGCAAGTTTAACAAAGTCAGGAGACTCTCCTAAGTGAGTATGTGATAACCTTTTCTCGTAAAATAGGTTTTGCCACTGAGCAACCATTCCTAAATATCTGTTATCTAAAACACATATTACAACTGGAATGTCGTATTCTTTCACAGTTGCAAGTTCCTGTGATACCATTAAGAACCCACCGTCACCTGCAACAGCTACAACATCGCTTTCAGGCATTGCAACTTTTGCACCTATTGCAGCAGGGAACCCGAATCCCATAGTTCCAAGCCCTCCAGATGATAAGAATGTTTTAGGTTTTCTGGATGTGAAGTAGTGAGCCATCCACATCTGGTTCTGCCCAACATCTGTTGTAACGATTGTATCATCATCTACAGCTTCTGCTATCTCCTTTATAACCTGCTGTGGTTTTAATGGTGTGTCATCAAATGACATTTTAGGTATGCATGTCTGTTTGAAGTTTTTAACACGGTTTACCCATTCCATGCTTTTATTGCTCATTTTATTTTGAGAGATAGCTCTTATGAGGTTTGATAAAATGATCTTTGCATCACCAACAATCGGAATGTCAACATCTACATTTTTCCCTATTTCTGCAGGGTCGATATCTATGTGGATTATTTTGGCATTTTTAGCAAATTCACTTATTTTTCCGGTTGTCCTGTCTGAGAACCTGCATCCAACAGCAATCAGACAATCACATTTATCTACAGCAAAATTAGCAGGTAATCTGCCGTGCATCCCGAGCATTCCAAGGGAAAGGTCATGATCTTCAGGGAAAGATCCTTTACCAAGAAGTGAAGTTGTTACAGGAGCTTTAACTAATTCTGAAAGCTTTAAAAGCTCTTCTGATGAATTTGATATAATAACTCCGCCACCTGCAAGTATAACTGGTTTTTTAGCGTTTCCAATTAAGCTTGCTGCCCTCTTTATCTGTAAAGGGTGGCCTTTTCTTGTTGGTTTGTATCCTGGTAAAGTGATTTTGACATCATTTTCAAAATCTAGTTCCTGTTCCTGGATATCTTTTGGTAGATCTAGAACTACTGGTCCAGGTCTTCCTGTTCCGGCTATATAAAATGCTGATTTAACCATTTCGGGAATTTCTTTTGAAGTTATAGGTTGGAAATTATGTTTAGTAATAGGCATTGTCATTCCAATTGTATCTACTTCCTGGAACGCGTCATTACCAATTAGTCCTGTTGGAACCTGTCCTGCAATAGCTACGATTGGGGATGAGTCCATATAAGCAGTTGCTATCCCTGTCACGAGATTTGTTGCTCCAGGACCTGATGTTGCAATACAAACACCCACTTTTCCAGATGCCCTTGCATATCCATCTGCAGCGTGAGCTGCGCATTGTTCATGTCTTACTAAAATGTGTCTTAGGTCAGAATCGTAGATCATATCGTATAGAGGAAGTAACTGTCCCCCGGGATATCCAAATACAACATCTACTCCCTGATTTTCCAGTGATTTAAGTAGTGCTTCTCCGCCTCTCATTATAAACACCTGTAAAATTTATGTATATTATTGGCTAGTTTTCATATTTATTTATTCTGAGATATATTAATGTTCATATGATCTCTTTTGGATAGCTGGAATTAATTATGATCCAACCATACTTAATATTTAAAATTAAATTAATATTAAAGAGGATATTCTCATTTTTAAACCAGATTTAGATCCAAAAATAATCAGTTAGCAGCAATATAGGCTCTAAACTTATTTTTTTATTAGTTGAAATATTAATGGGTAAATACTTAATTTATAAGCTTTGAATATTTTAAAATTTCCTCAAAAATTGGAACATATAATTAAATCATGTATCTGCTGAATCTAATGTCTTTAATGACCTTGCTTGTTAAGAACTTCTTCTATAGCGCTGCGCAGTTCACTATCAACAAAAGGTTTTACTAAATAACCAAAAGGCCCTGTTATTTTTGCCCTGTTAAGTGTCTGATTGTCAGAATGTGCTGTAAGATATATTATGGGAATATCAAAATGTTCACGTATTCGCTCAGCAGTTTCTATTCCGTCAATTTCTCCCTTAAGTACAATATCCATCAACACTAAGTCTGGTTGGGATTTTTTAACTTCTTCGATAGCTTTTTCTCCAGAAGATACAACAGCCAGCACACCATAACCAAGACGTTCTACTTTATCCTGTATATCCAGCGCCACGATGCTTTCATCTTCAACTATCAGTATATTTACCATTATTAAGCTCCTCTAATGACTTCTCTGCATTAATTTAGTTCATGCTGTTATTTATAGCCATTTTTTCTAATTATATGTAATTATTCATTATGTTGTGTCACTTGTATTTTCTTTAGGTTATTGCTGTTATCTGATAAACATATAACGAGCAGCAATTTTAATATTTTTAATAGTTTTATCTATAGGTTTATCTATTAAATAATAAACCATTTTTATAGGGGTCATGTCTATAGATTTATAAAAGGAGAATTTATAGAGATAATAAAAAATCAGGAAATTTTTAGTCTTTAGTTTTTATATCAAAAATAGGTACTTAATTTAAAATTTCAATTTCACATGATTTTATTTAAAGGAGGATTTATATGAAGATTCTTGTAGTAGGTACAGGGGCGAGGGAACACGCTATTTGTAAAGCAGTAGAAGGAAATGCAGAATTATACTCAGTTATGAGCAATAAAAATCCGGGGATAGCGCGGATATCTAAATATCAGATAGGAAGTGAAAACGATATTGAAGCTGTAAAGAAGTTTGCAGTGGAAAATAAGATTGATATAGCTGTAATTGGGCCGGAAGCCCCTCTTGAAAAGGGTATTGTAGACGCACTGCAGGCAGAAGGCATAGGCTGTGTTGGGCCAACCATGGAAGCAGCTAAAATTGAGACTGATAAAGTTTTCATGAGAAACCTTTTTGAAAACTATAAAATACCAGGATCTTTAACCTACAGGGTTTTTGATAACTATGAAGATATCAGCGATTTCATCGATGAATTTGGGGAAGATATTGTTGTTAAACCTGTAGGGCTAACCGGTGGAAAAGGAGTTAAAATTGTTGGAGAACAATTAAAAGATCTAGAAGAAGCTAAAAGCTACGCTAAAGAAGTAGTAGACACTAAAATGGGCGGATATGCCAGTGTAGTACTCGAAGAACGAGCTATAGGTGAAGAATTTACAGTTCAGGCATTTGTAGATGGTAAGAACATAGCCCCAATGCCTGCAGCTCAGGACCACCCATATGCATTTGAAGGAGACGAAGGGCCTATAACTGGAGGAATGGGGTCTTATTCTGATAAAGGGGGTTTACTTCCATTTTTAGATAAAAAAAGTTAT
The DNA here is from genome assembly GCF_038562635.1 of Methanobacterium sp. Lineage (NCBI taxonomy): Archaea > Methanobacteriati > Methanobacteriota > Methanobacteria > Methanobacteriales > Methanobacteriaceae > Methanobacterium > Methanobacterium sp. The sequence continues at coordinate 1,924,885 of NZ_JBCFBO010000001.1, forward strand.
GATGAATCTGTTAAAATAATGGAAGAAACAGTAAAAGCTATTAATAAAGAGGTTGGACCTTACAAAGGATTTTTATATGGACAGTTCATGCTGTGCAGGGACGGCCCGAAGCTCATAGAATACAATGCCCGGTTCGGTGATCCAGAAGCCATGAACGTTCTATCTCTGCTTAATTCTAATTTTGTAGATATCTGTGAAGGCATCGTTAACGGGAATCTTAAAGGAGCTAAATTTGAAGATAAAGCTACCGTTTGTAAATACATCGTGCCAGAAGGATACCCTGGAAATGCAGTTCCAAACCAGGTAATCGATGTGGACGAAGCTAAAATTAACGAAGCCGGCGCCCAGGTTTATTATGCTGCTGTAAATGAAAAGGATGGAAAAGTTTACTCCTCTTCTTCAAGAGCCCTTGGCCTCGTTGCAATTGGTGAATCAATAGAAGAAGCTGAAAAGCTGTGTGAAGACGCTACAAAATACGTAAAAGGTGATGTTTATCACAGAAGGGATGTTGGAACAACAAATCTTGTACAGAAACGAGTTAAACACATGGAAGAAATCAGAAAATAATTCAAGGAGTAACAAAAGAATTACATTATTTTATAGTGAATAACCAAATACTCTGGATTAATTGATCTATAAAAAATGTATTTTGTTTTAAACCCTCAAAAACCAAAGTTTTTGGGGTTCAAGAAATGATATACATTTCTTTCAACCTGCAAAAAATTTTTGATTTTTGCGGTTCAGGAAAAACTGTCAAAAATCTACGATTTTTGACGCAGCAAACACGAAGTGTTTGCATGCTGCGTTTTTCATTCAACCTCTAAAATTTTGTTAACAAAATTTTGGGGTTTCGAAAATCCTAAAGAATTTTCCTCAACATCCAAATAATAGCTGATTTTTTGGGGTTTCGAAAAATTCCATTTTTCCTTCAATTTATTAAATCTAAATTCAATTAATTATCTAAAAGTTATTAAATTTAAAAAGTTATGTTATTTGCTATAAATTAACTTGAAAATCTCTAATAGCTTATTATTAAACTGAAATAGAATAGAATGAATTATAATGGATGATGAACTGAATAAAAAGGTTAAATCATTCTGTTTTGCTTAAATTCTCTAGAAAATAATTCATTTAGAATTAGAGAAAAGTAGATATAGTATGATTTAAATAAACATCTCCTTCAATAAATAAGGCATAAGGAATACAATTTGGAGTGAAAATATGAATCATCTTTTATCAATGGAAGATGCCCGGGATCATGTAAATGAAATACTGGATCTCTCTAAAAAATTTAAGAATGGAGAAATCCCTGGAGAACCTTTGGCTAAGAAAACACTTGCCATGGTTTTTGAGAAGGCATCAACAAGGACTAGAATATCTTTTGAAGTTGGAATGTATCAGCTTGGTGGAAACGCGCTTTATCTATCTAGAGAAGACCTTCAACTTGGTCGTGGTGAAATAGTAGAAGATACTGCCAGAGTTATGAGTAGATATGTTGATGGAGTAATGATCAGGGCCAAGGAACATGATGATGTTTTAGAATTTTCACGATATTCTGATGTACCAGTTATTAATGGCCTTACAAACAAGGAACATCCTTGTCAGGCATTTGCAGACATTTTAACCATATATGAAAAGAAAAATAGTTTTGATGTAAAACTTGCCTTTGTTGGAGATGGAAACAACGTCTGTAATTCATTATTATTTGCATCGGCATTTGTAGGGATGGACATGGATGTAGTATGCCCTCCGGGATATGAACCGGATGCTGAAATATTTAAAAAGGCCAAAAAATACGCTGAAGAAACTGGTGCAGAACTTAAAATAGGTAATGATATTGAAGATGGAGTTGAAGGTGCCGACGCTGTTTATACTGATGTATGGATCAGTATGGGAGACGAGGAAGAGGCTTCAAAAAGACTCAAGGCATTTGCTGCTTATCAGGTAAACAAAGACCTTATGGGTCAGGCAAATGAAGATGCAATTATTTTGCACTGTTTACCGGCTATTCGGGGACAGGAAATTACTGCAGACATGTTGAATTCCGCCCAGTCAGCAATATGGGACCAGGCTGAAAACAGGCTCCACGCCCAGAAAGCGGTGCTTTACAAATTACTGGGGAAGAAATAACCCAGATATTTTCTTTAATACAATTATTTTTTTTCATTCAATATTGTTTTTTAAATTTTAAGCCACTTTTTCTAATTTATTTAAATGAAGCAAGAAAACCATTTACAACATCTCTTGCAGACTGTATTAACGGATTTTTTGATTTTACAGGTGTTTGCATATTCTTCAACCTGTCGATTCTGAAATAAACAGGAGGATGAGTATCCCACGATAGCCATTTTGGAATTTTAGACCCCACTTTTTCCATTTGGAGCCTTTGATATGCTATTTTTCGAAGCGCCTCTGCAAGTACATCTGGCTGACCAACCTTCATGGCTGATAAAAGGTCTGCCCTGGTTTCAAAGAACTTGGCAACGAAGAAAATAAGGGCCATGATTACTATTATGTATATTATGGGGTTAATAATTACAATGGGGAACAGGACAGTAAATCTCAATAGGAACTCGCCGGAGATTATGCTGAACAGTATTATGGGGTCTCTTCCTTGAAGATGCCCCATTTCATGACCTAAAACGCTTAATATTTCCTTTTCATTTAATTGAACAAGTAAACCAGTTGTGATGAGTACAAGTCCTTTACTTGGGGTAGGACCAGTAGCTGCTGCATTTGCAATCATGGTATTTGAGATCACGATTTTAGGCATAGGCAGGCCAAAACTATCGGCAGCTTTTTTAACGATGTCGTACACATTGACGGTTTTATACAGGCTACGGTATGGATTGCAGCTGAAGCCGTACTTTTCCAGAACTTCGTCTCCAAGCTTACAGGTAGGCTTTATGCCCTGATTAAATGTCCTTTCGTAGATTTCCTTTTTTATCTGCGTTACAGTTTCTTTTCCAAATTTTTCCTGAAACTCTTTAAATTCTTTAAATGGCAGCTGGTACTCCAGTATATGAACATAAGGATTTTGAAGGGAAACATTCCATTTATTCCCATATGCAAGGATTTTATTTGAAAAAAGGACAATTACAAACTGAGAAATTAAAATAAGGGCCACTGCATAATATAATCCGAATAAAAAGAATAAAACGATATTAAATGCAAAAAACAGGATGTAAACTAAAAGGAGGCTGCTGGTAAAAAGCTGGTCTCCAGTGCGTTTTTTGGATGTAGGGGGCTGCTCGGGTATGACTCTTTCTCCTTCCACCCATGAAAAATAAATGGTTGAACTGCGGACGTTATCTTCAAATAGATGAACCATGAAGTAAATATCGTCTTTAACTGATTCTGTAAATTTAGAAGGAGTTCCATCAATGGGTATTAATGTGAGTTCTACAGGATTTCCTGATTTAACTTCTGCATCTATCTGAAAACCCTTTGTAGGGTCTCTTGCTGTAAATAATAATCGATTACCATTGTCTTCTCTTATTATTTTCGCATTTGAGAAGTACTCCGGCTTAACCATCAAGTAATTTTCATCAATAAAACTTAGAACTTCGTCGTGGTATTCTTGGGATATATCAAAATCAATTAAAAAAGTTTGAGTTTCAGGGATTTCAATCATTATATAACTATTATTTGTCTTTATAAGTTAAATAATTTATGAAAACCCATTTAGAATCTTTTCTTTTTAAAAAGGGATTCATATTTCAGTTAATGAAAAAGAAAAAAAATTGGGAATATACTGGAAACAACCTCTGGTTACATGGATTCAGGGGCTTTTATTCCCATAAGATCAAGACAGTTTCTAATAGTTATCCTTGACTTATCCACCAGAAGTAACCTGTCAACCTCTTCTTCTGCACCTATTACTGGAACAGACTTGTAGAACCTGTTGAATGTCCCTGCCAGGTCCATAGCATACTGTGCAAGAGGATGTATCCTGTTAATTTTTGTTGATTCTTCAATAATAGATGTGAACTTAGAAAGCATTTTTACAAGTTCTATTTCAAAAGGATGGTTTAAAATTTGGTCGTGAGTATCGATACCTGCATCAAAACCTGCTTTTTCAAGCAGCTTGCATGCCCTTGCATGGGCGTATTGAATCGATGCACATCCCCTTTCAAAACTGAGGGCTTCTTCCCATTTAAACACTATATGCTTTTCTGGAGATAATTTAACTATGAAATACCGTATAGCACCTATACCAATGTCTATAGCAATTTTAAGGGCTTCTTCATCAGTTAAATCTGACCTCCTATTTTTAATTTCAAAAAGAGCACGGTTTACCGCTTCATCAACCAATTCATCCACTGAAATAAACACTCCTCTTCGTGTAGACATTGAACCTTCAGGGAGAGTTATAAACTCATAAAATACAACTTCTGGGCTTTTTCCATCTAATAAGTTAAGTGCTATGCTTATCTGGTCCACTGCAAGCTTGTGGTCGGATCCTAAGATGTCTATCATTTCATCAGAGTTGTCTGATTTTTCAAGGTGATAAGCAAGGTCCCTTGTTGAATAAAGAGAAGTTCCATCGGATCTTGTAAGTACAAGCTCTTTTTCTATGCCGTAATCTTCAAGGGGAAGGTATAAAACTTCATTTCTTTTAGTGTATTTACTCAGTTTGTTCAGAATTCCGCTGACGGCTTGATTTCTTATAAACTTGCTTTCCCAGACAAAAGCGTCGTGGTAAATGTTTAAATCATTTAATGTGGACTCAATTCCACTTATGCATTTTTTTACGATGTTTTTAAAGACTTTTTCAAGCTCTGGATCAGTACCACTTTCATATCTTTTTAAAAGTGCACTAACTTCTGTTTTAAGGCTCTCGTCGGCACGTAATTTTTCATTTATCTGGAAGTAGATTTTTCCAATTTCATGATCTACTTTTTCTTTTTCTTCTATTTTAAAATCGAAATTTAGTAATCCCCAGGCAATTATGCCTATTTGCCGACCCATATCATTTACATAATACTGAGTTTCTACATTATACCCGGCAGACCGAAGTATCCTTGCTAAAGAATCTCCTATTATCGCATTTCTAACGTGGCCAATGTGTAATGGCCCGTTAGGGTTTGCAGATGTGTGTTCGAGGATTATTTTTTTATTTTTATCTTCTAACTGCCCGTAATTTTCATCTATGGAGTCTAAAACCAGTTTTGAAAAGTTGTCATAATTTATGAAGAAATTGATGTAAGGACCTTTCATTTCAACAGACTTGAAAATTTCAGGAATTTCTATAACATTTAAAATGTCTTTGGTTATTTCCATGGGTGGTTTTTTAAGCTGTTTTGCAAGTTGAAATGAGACTGTTGATGCGAGATCTCCAAGATCTGCATTTGGAGGTTCCTCAACTTTAATTTCAGATGGTTTTTCATATCCTAAAGATTCAATTGCACTTTCTAAAGATTTAACTGCTTCTTTTTCTAGCATTCTGTACATAGATTCACCGTATAATCGTTATAATGTATAATTAGCTTGATTCAGAAATCGTATACATTTATGAAAATTAAATAAATAGTTTTTCAAAATTCTTTATAACATTAAGATATTTAGTTATTTTCTATTAAATAATATTTTCAAAAAATTATATAAATTTTTTAAACTTTCGAAATCTGTCAAAACATGTGTTTTGACACAGCAAACACTGTCAAACACAAAAGTGTTTGATGCCGGAAGAAATTGCGCTTCTCGGCCGCAAAACGAAGCTGGAGAAAATGCGAAGCATTTTTTTGCCGGAGGAAATCATATTTCCTCGGCCGCAAAAACCAAAGGTTTTTGCAGGCTTAAAAAATCAAAGATTTTTTAAAGTTTTGCAGGCAACGAAAACGGAGTTTTCGTATGCTTTGTGTTTGCATGCTCTGATTTTTGTCGATTTTCAAAATTACAAATATTTAAAAAAAATTAGATTTTAAAATTTTATAATCCCCTAATCCAAAGTGAAATATATCCAATTTTAGGTATAACAACCGGCTTTCCATTTGATGTTAAGACTTTTGAAACTATTTGATTTTGATAAACTGGTTCTGGATCTTGTGCTGGATTGTTATCTCCTTTTGCTATAAAATAGGTGGTTCCATTCTCTGCTTTATGAACTGCAATAACCCTATGAAGTACCTCTTCTGGAATCCAGGTTGCATTATAGATTATTATATCTCCAACTTGGATTTTACTGGGGTTATTTTCAACTTTAACAATATCTCCTCTGTAAATAGAGGGTTCCATGGATGTTGAGACCATAACTACATATTCTGTAGATCTTGAACTGCTTGATGCTGAAGTAAGCCCTATTACTCCAATTACAGAAGCTATGCCAACTACAGCAATCATACAGACTATTAAAATTAAGAGTTTAGCTTTTTTCTGCATTCTGATTTAAGCCTCCTAATAAAATTAATTTTTTGATTGGGTGTTGGTTTTCCTTAGTTATAAAATAATTGAAATATTTAGTATCATATTTAAAAAAGTAAAACGAAGTTTAAACTCACTGAATTATTTTAAATAAATAGATAGGCAAAAATAAGCAATGATTCAAAATATGAAGTAATATTTTATTTATTAAAACTGATTTATGTATTTAAATTTAAAATAAAAAGATAATAAATTGATAACCGTCAATTTATATAATCTTATCATAATCCTCTGATCCATAGCGTTATATATCCAATTTTAGGTATAATCAGGGGTTGCCCACCTATATCAACAACCTTCGAGATCACCTGGTCTGGGAATTGTACTGGATAGGGGTCGGCTGTTGGATTGTTATCTCCCTTTGTTATGAGATACGTGCTTCCATTAGACGTTTTATATATCTCTTTAACTCTGTGAATTACAGGTTCTGGAAACCATGTTGCATGATAGACAACTATATCTCCTACCTGGACGCTGCTTGGGTTTTGATCTACTACGACTATGTCTCCCCTGTACATTACGGGTTCCATACTTCCAGAGACAACAACATTCATATGCTGCGCTATGATTACTCCTGCGAGTATAATTATAATGTAGGTTGCTATTTCTTTATAATTCACTTTTTCACCTTTATTAAGGGTATCATAGCTTAATTTAAAATATATTTAAGAAATTAAGCCTTAATTGAATATTGGCAATAAAAAAAGAAATTGCCAGTTGATTTTATTATAATCCTCTAATCCACAGTGTTATATACCCTATTTTAGGTATAATCAGGGGCTGTCCATTTATGGATACAACTTTTGAAACCACCTGGTCTGGGTATTGTACCGGATATGGATCGGGCACTTGGTTGTTATCTCCCTTTGTTATGAGATACGTGCTTCCATTAGACGTTTTATATATCTCTTTGACTCTATGGATTACATCTTCATTAACCCATGTTGCTTTGTAAACAACTATATCTCCTACCTGGACGCTGCTTGGGTTTTTATCGACTACGACTATGTCTCCCCTGTACATTATGGGTTCCATACTTCCTGAGACAACAACATTCATATGCTGCGCTACAACTATTCCAATGAGTATGATCACGATATAAGTTGCTATTTCTTTATAATTCACTTTCTCCCTCTATCAAGGATTTTGTCTAAATTTATGGACTTTAAATGATTTATAGATTTGCCCAAATATTATTTTTTAATATTATGTGATTTATTAAGTCAAGTAACATAAACTTACTGGCCCTGCGATTTTAGGCAGATTATATTCAAATTAAAGCATGAAAATTGGATTTAAAAAGGAAAGATAAAAAATTAAGTTTTTATTATAATTACCTTAAAACAGCTCCTTTATCTGCAGAACTTGCCATCTTTCTGTATCTTGAAAGCCATCCTTTAACCTTTTTATCGGGCATTACTACATTTTCAAGCCTATTTTTAAGTTCTTCCTCTTCAACTTCGGTTTCGAGAATTCCGTTATTCATATCTATTTTTATAATGTCTCCATCTTTTAGGGCAGCTATTGGCCCTTTTTCCATAGCTTCAGGAGATATATGTCCAATACAAGGTCCTCTTGTTCCGCCGGAGAATCTTCCATCGGTTATAAGTGCAACTGTTTTTAACCCCATGCCGGATATGGCAGAAGTTGGGTTCAGCATTTCACGCATTCCAGGGCCGCCCTTTGGTCCTTCGTATCTTATTACAACTACGTCCCCTTCTTTGATTTCATGGTTAAAAATTGCAGTAACACACGCGTCTTCACCGTCAAAAACTTTTGCTGGGCCAGTGTGTACTTTCATATCTTCATTTACACCTGCTACTTTAACTACAGATCCCCTTGGAGCTAAGTTGCCTTTTAATATTGCAAGTCCTCCTTCTTTACTGTAAGGATTACTTAATGGCCTTATAACTTCATCATCTGCAACTTCTGCATCTTTAATATTTTCACCAAGGGTTTTTCCAGTACATGTTAGAGTATCCTGGTTTATTTTATCTTTGATTACCTTTAAAACCGCAGGTATGCCTCCAGCATTATCTAAATCCAACAGGCTGTGAACTCCTGATGGGCGCAGTTTGGTTATGTGCGGAATTTTTTTACTAAATTCATCAAATGAATCAATGGTTATATTAACTCCTTTATCTTCAAGTTCGCTTGCTATTGCAGGAATGTGTAAAGTAGTATTTGATGATCCTCCAAGTGCAAGATCAGCTGCTATAGCATTTTCAAATGCTTCCTGAGTCATTATTTTAGATGGAGTTATATTTTTATCCAGCAATTCTATTATTTTGGCTCCAGATTGGCGTGCTATTTGTCTTTTTTTAGCGTCAACAGCATGGGCTGTTGCGCAGTATGGTAAACTCATTCCTAATACTTCTGTTATGCATGCCATTGTGTTTGCAGTGAAAAGACCGGCACATGAACCTGCTCCAGGGCATGCACATCTTTCAAGCTCGTCAAGTTCTTCCTCTGTCATTTTGCCTGATGATACGGCCCCAACACCTTCAGAAACAGATATAAAATCTACTGGTTTACCTTTAAACTCACCAGGTTTCATAGGTCCTCCTGTAACGACAATTGAAGGTATATCCAGCCTTGCTGCAGCCATTAACATTCCAGGAACTACTTTATCGCATGTTGGGATTAATACGAGCGCATCCATCTGGTGGGCCTGTGCCATGCTTTCTACAGTATCTGCTATTATCTCCCTTGAAGCAAGGGAATATTTCATTCCTTCATGACCCATTGATATGCCGTCGCAAATGGCCATTGTATTAAATTCGAAAGGTACTCCACCTGCTTCGCTTATTCCCTGTTTAACTGCATCAGCTACTTCATTAAGGTGAATGTGTCCGGGTACTATGCTGGTAAAACTATTTGCAACACCTATAAATGGTTTGTTCATTTCTTCATCTGTTACTCCGCATGCTCTAAGTAAAGATCTGTGGGGAGCTTTTTGTAATCCTTTTTTAATAGCATCGCTTCTCATTGAATCACCATAAAACTTCTATTTAAGATATATTTTACAAATAACGAATAATACTGACTTAATCCTATTTAAACGGTTATTTTTGATTAATAGAATTAGTGTATTAATATCTTTAAATATAATCATATTAATTTCTTTTTATGTATTATAAATGTACTGTATTCTATTTTTATTGATATAAAATGATCTTATGTCAAATTTCTAGTTATCATTTGCAATTTGATTTAATGTTTAAATGCATATGGCAGTACGTTCTAGTTTATATGTATTTTATAAGTACAAGCTCTGGTGGAACTCAACAGGTTAGACAGGTTATAATGCCACGTTTGATTTGAAGTTCATTACTTATAGATCAAAAAACAGAGTATTAGTATGCATATAGATATCGTCTTAAAATTTTTAATTGCTTTAGCAATTGGGGCGTTAATTGGGATTGAAAGGGAACGAAAACAGGTAAATAAAAGTGAATTTGCAGGTATCAGGACATTTATCTTAATTGCACTCATGGGAATACTTTCTACATATATAAATGAAATTTACTCTAATTTTTTAGTTATATCTTTTTTAGGTTTAATCGTGCTTGTAGGCTTAAGTTACATGGTAAGCACACGGGAAACTGGAGACATTGGTATTACAACTGAGGTTGTAGCTCTTCTTACTTTTATTTTAGGTGCATTATGTTACACTGATGATGGAATAAAAATAGCTCCAATATTTGCAATTATAATAACAGCTTTACTGGCGGCAAAATCATATATACATAAATTTGTAAGGAAAATAAGTGAAAAAGAGTTAATAAATACCCTGAAATTTCTTATAATTGCATTTGTGATTCTTCCATTACTTCCTGATCAGACAATGGGGCCTCTGGATGTATTCAATCCATATCAAATCTGGCTTGTAGTCGTTTTTATTTCAGCAATAAGTTATGCGGGATACATAATGATGAAATTAGTTGGGGCAGAAAGGGGATTGGGATTAACAGGGATCGTTGGAGGACTGGTATCAAGTACTGCAGTTACAACGGCAATGGCCTCAAGGGTTAAAGAAAGCGAGTTTATTATAAGAGCAGCAGTATTTGCAACGGTTATAGCGAGTTCAATGATGTTTTTAAGGATTCTTTTTGAGGTACTGGTTATAAATCCTGATCTTGTATCTCTTCTTATGGTCCCGATGTTAAGCATGGGAATTTTAGGGATTGCACTCGGGGTACTGGCATGGAAAACTACAAAAGTTAAGGAAGTTGGGGAAGAAATCAAATTTAAAAACCCTTTTTCCCTTAGACCTGCACTCATATTTGGAGTTCTGTTTTTAGTCATTCTTTTCATGTCAAAAATTGCAGATATCTATTTTGGAAGCAGCGGCCTTTATGTGGCAAGTATTATATCTGGCGTCGCTGATGTTGACGCTATAACCATAAGTATGGCGCTTCTTGCAAAGACTACTATCTCACAGGATGTAGCAGTAACTGCCATAACCATTGCAGCTATTTCTAACACTGTAATGAAGTTTGGAATAGCTTTATTTATTGGTACAAGGCGTTTTGGACAAATAATATGCGTAATTTTTGCTGCAATCATTACAACTGGACTTATCGCCGTCTTCTTTATTTAAATGGATATTTTCTTTTTAAGTAGCACGATTGTTTAATTTTTATAATCAGAAATATTCACTAAAGTGATCCAATAAAAATTTAAATACTCTAAACCTAAAGTTTAATGACAAATATAAAATTCATTTAATTGAAATAAATAGTATCAAGCAAAATTATTGATTTTAAAGTTTAGAATCATTTTATAAATTATTTCAGTTTACAGGTGAGAAAATGAGGATACTTTTGATTCACTCTGATTACTTAAGATATAAAACAAAGTCCAAAACAAAAATAGCGGAAAAAATAGAAGATGAAAAGAAAGGCGGCGAATTTGACAACGCTTTAGTGGTTTTTACTGCAGTTGAAAGGGAAGATGAAAAAGATACAGATGCAATAATTGAAAGTGCTGTATCTGAAATAATGAACGTTTCAAGCCAGGTAAAACCTGATAATGTGATTATATACCCTTATGCTCATTTAAGTTCATCTTTGAGCTCTCCAGATTCTGCAAAGAATATTTTAAAGGGTATGGAGTCTAAATTAAATGAAGAAGGGGTTTCAGCCTCGAGGATTCCATTTGGCTGGTACAAGTCATTTGAAATCTCATGTAAAGGACACCCATTATCTGAACTTTCAAGGACCATAACTGTAAAACCTAAAGAAGAGGAAAAAGCAGAAGAAGAACCTTCAAAATGGTACATTTTAAATAAAGGAGAACTTTCAGACCCTGAAGGGTATGAATATGAAAATGAGGATCTCAGAAAATTGATGATGTACGAACTGGGTAAAATGGAATCTTCTGGCGAAGAACCACCTCACGTTAAATTAATGCGTGAAAAAGGTCTTTCAGACTATGAACCATCTGCAGATGTCGGTCATTTACGCTGGTATCCTAAAGGAAGACTAATCCGTGACCTTCTTTCAGATTACGTTTACAATCTTGTAACTGAATATGGGGCTATGCCTGTTGAAACTCCAATAATGTACGACCTTGCAGACGAAGCAATACGCACACACGCAGATAAATTTGGAGAAAGGCAGTACAGGATGGGTACTAAAAAAGAACTCATGCTAAGATTCGCATGCTGCTTCGGAGCGTTTAGAATACTTTCAGACTCCTTTTTAACCTGGAAAAATCTCCCAGTTGGGCTTTACGAGCTTTCAACATACAGTTTTAGATTAGAGAAAAGAGGGGAAGTTGTAGGTCTTAAGAGACTTAGAGGGTTTACCATGCCTGATTTCCACTCTGTATGCAGGGATATACCTCAGTCTATGGAAGAATTTGAAAGGCAAATTGATATGTGTATGCAGACTGGAGATGACCTTAATGTAAACTATGAAGTTATTTTCAGGGCGACACAGGACTTTTTCGATGAAAATAAGGAATGGATGTATAAAGCTGCAGAAAAGGTTGGAAAACCAATGCTTCTTGAAATTTTACCAAGACGTAAACATTACTGGATATCCAAAATGGACTTTGCAGCTATTGACTACCTTGGAAGACCTATAGAAAACCCTACAATACAGATAGATGTTGAAAGCGCTGAAAGATTTGATATAAACTACATCAATGAAAAAGAAGAGGAAGAATATCCTATAATCATCCACTGCAGCCCAACAGGAAGTATAGAACGTGTTATAGGCAGCTTACTTGAAAAAACTGCCATTGAACTTAGAGAAAACCCTAAAAAAATGCCGATGCTGCCTGTATGGCTTTCACCAATTCAGGTGAGGGTGATCCCAATTGCTGAAAGGCATTTCGATTTCGCCCTTTCACTTGCTGAATACTTGAAAGACAGCAACATAAGGGTTGATGTTGATGAAAGGTCTGAAACAGTAGGTAAAAAGATAAGAAACGCTGGAAAAGAATGGGTTCCATATACTATCGTAATTGGAGATAATGAACTTGAAAAAGACCAGTTTACTGTAAACATCCGTGAAACCAATGAAAAAGTATTGATGGATAAGGATGAGTTAACTGCGAGAATCCACGATGAAATTAAAGGAATGCCGTTTAGAAAGTTACCGTTACCTGTAAAGCTTTCAAAAAGAGTTAATTTTTAATTAACTCTATTACTTATTCTTCTTTTTCTATTCTTTCAATGGTTATCTGTGTCTGAGAACCAATTATACCATCAGTAACAATTTTTTTAGCACTCTGAAACTGTATGACTGCATCACGGGTTTTTTCTCCAAAAATACCATCTTCTTCTCCAGCTTTATAACCATGAGCATTTAACCAGTGCTGTATATCCTTTACCTGTCTTCCAGTGTCTCCTTCTTTTAATATATGTTTCATATTTAACACTCCTTAAAATCTGATCTTATACGTGTTATTTTATAATTAAAAATTAATAAAATTATACCCTTTTTTAATAAATAATCTCTTGAAGATAATTGTTTCTAAGCATTATACTTTTTTATTATGATAATTATTGAAGGGTAGGTGTTTAAAAGCGGTTATTTTCAAGTTAATTAGCATATATGGAAATAGTTATATTCTATTAACTTTTGCAGTATCACTAAATTTACCACAAGTCCATAATGTATTCTATTTTTTAAGTAAATCCCGATTAATTTCGTTATATCTGCATTCATTTAGAAAGCTTTAAAAATTATAAGTTATAACTTAAAATTTAGAAGTACAAAGGAGAAAAGTTTATGGGCGAAACAATTGCAATACTTAACCAAAAAGGCGGCTGTGGAAAGACAACCACTGCAGTTAATTTATCAACAGCTTTAGCACTTAATAATAAAAGAGTTTTATTAATAGATATTGATCCGCAGGGCAATGCCACAACAAGCTTTGGGATACCTAAAAGTGAGATTGAAAAAACTATTTACACTACGCTAACCGGAAAAAACCCCGTAGAAGAAGCAATCATCCCAACAGGAATCGACAGACTGGATCTTGTTGCAAGTAATATAGCACTAAGCGGTGCTGAAATTGAATTAAGCGGTGAAATAGGGTTTCATTCAATATTAAATGAACGTTTAGAAAATATAAAAGACTCTTACGACTATATTCTCATTGATGTTCCTCCATCCCTGGGGGTACTTACCATAAATTCGCTGGTGGCATCTGACAGCGTAATAATCCCAATTCAGGCAGAATTCTATGCACTTGAAGGAATGGCGGATCTTATGGAAGCTATGCAGCTTGTAGGGAACCGTTTAAACAGCCCTTGCAACATAAAAGGTATTTTACTTACTTTATATGACTCAAGGACAAGGCTTGGAAGGGACGTATATGAAAACGTTAAAGAATACTTTGGAGAGAAAGAAAACATCTTTGAAATAAGTATTCCTCGAAATGTTAAACTCGCAGAAGCCCCAAGTCACGGAAAACCAGGTGTTCTTTACGACGAAGAATGTAAAGGTTCAACTGCATACATGGAACTTGCAGAAGAAATAATAAATATGGAGGCTGCAAAATGAGTAAAACAGATAAGAAACAGGGAGGAGCGCTCGGACGAGGATTAGATGCATTAATCAGCAAGGAATATGTTAAAGATTCCGAAGTTGAACCTGTTAAAGAAGAAATTGTCACAGAAGAGCCAGTAAAAAACTTAGAAGAACCTGCTGAAGTAGATGTAATTCATCAAAAAATAATAGATGCAATTTTAGAAGATGTCCAGAAAAATCCCCGAGTTTCATTTTGGTCTGCTAGGACTGCTGCAGTGTTGAGGTTTTTAAGAAAAACAGAGCCTGAATTCAGTATCAGCAGTGAAGCATCACTTTTAATGGAAGAAGCGGTAAAGGAGAAATACCCTGAAATCTGGGAAATGTTTGAAGAACACCTCTAAACCATGAAAATCAAGATTTTTAAGAAAAATCAATATTTTTTTCTATTTTTATTAAAATTTTTAACACCCCAAGTTGAAGAGTTTGGGGTGCTAAGTTAGATCGATCCTGTACAAATCATATAATTTTATGGCAAGATTTGAAGATCATTTCCTACTATACTGGTTATCACTTATAAGTGAGTAGGTATAAGTTACAAGTTGTAAGATTTAACTTATAACTTCAAAGTTATAACTTATACTCAAACTGAATTAAAGGTTGGGGGGTGTGTTTAACAAAAAATTAGAAACTTAATGTAGCTTGATAAGATTTATTTAGTTTTATAAAAGGTTCAGCACGTTTTACAGCCACGCCCAGCTCTTGAAGCTCTTCTAGTTTTTCAAAACGTTTGCCCCGTTTCCTTAAAGTTATAATTCTTTTTGCAGATATTTTACCTATCCCTGGAACTCGTATAAGTTCATCATATGATGCTTCATTGATTTCAGTTGGGAATAAGTCCATATTATTCAGGGCAAAAGAATATTTGGGGTCTATTTGCGTATCTATATTCCCATTTTCATCGAATACCAGTTCATCTAAATTAAAACCGTAGGAGTTTAATAAAAAATCAGCCTGGTAAAGCCTTGAAGTTCTTTTGGGATGAGGTATCTCATGGTTTTCAAGTGGAGTATCTTCTAGTGGGCTAAAAGCACTGAAATAACTTCTTTTAAGTTCTAATTTATCGTACAACTTTTTGGTCATGCTTAAAATTTCTTCATCATTTTCATCTGTAGCCCCAATGATAAACTGTGTGGTCTGTCCTGACGGTGCCATAGCAGGGTCCCTTTTTGCTAATTTGCTGATCCATTTCATCCGCCTTAAAATATCTATGTTGTAATTTTTAGTGCTTGTAAGTTCTTCAAATCCATCAGGAGTTGCAGCTTCCATATTTATGCTTACCCTGTCTGCCAGGTGCATGGCACTTTTAATTAAATCGTAAGATGTCCCTGGAAGGATTTTAAGGTGTATATATCCGTCATACCCGCAGTCTCTAAGTATCCTTGCAACTTCAACTTCCTTTTCCATGGAAGTGTTTATGTCTCCAGAAATTCCAGAGCTTAAGAATAATCCTTCCACGTGTCTTCTGTTGAAGTAATTCAAAAACAGGTTTGAAAGTTCTTGAGGCGTATATTCAAAACGTTCGCAGTTCCTGCCGCTGCGGTTTACGCAGTATTTACAGTCATTTGAACATTTATTAGTCATTAATACTTTGAATAAAGGTATGCAGCGCCCATCCGGTGCAGTACTATTGTATACTCCCAGCATTTTGCCTGATGCATAAATTTCGAAATTGGGGTCTGCGTAATTACACAGGTCGTACTTTGCTGATTCTCCAAGAACTTTGAGTTTTTGTACCGTATTCATTATATCATATTATATCGAAAATAGTATTATAATTTATTCTAAATGAGTAATGGATAAGTATATGTCTGGTACCACTACTTTTACGAAAATCTAAATTTTAGTTTAAAATGTATTTTAAAATCATTTTTATCATAATATTTTAAGTATATAGTTTTTATTTTTAAATCCTACAAAAAACTCATATAATTTAGTTACATAAAGTTTATTACGTATTATATTGCATTAAATATTATTTTAATAATCTAAATAACAAAATAATGGGTTTATATGGGTTAAAAAGAAATTTTAAATATTTTTATCGAGGTTATAGTTATAAAACTCAACTTAAATTATTTAAAAAATTAATCTTGTAAAAACATAATTTTATTTTCTGAATGTATGAAAGTACCAGTCAATTATTTTTTTAAAAGGTTAAAATTAGTTATTAGCATATAAATTACTTTTTTTGGAAGATAGTGCTGAAAAATGAGTGACGTAGTCTAAATTAAATTAGGGGTACTGCTGAACATTCTTTTAGAAGAAAATATCTGCAAGAGGAAAACATCTAATACTTAAGTTTTTATAAAATAGGCCCCTTTGGAAGCTATTATACTAAAAATAAGAACCTCTAACAGGCATTTCTGTTTCTAAAATATAATTCCTTTTAATTCAGTTTTAAATTAAAAAATAGGATGTAAATGGGCCTTTTTTTAGATTTTAGACCACAATATTTAAATGTAATAATAAATACAATATCCGTATTACAAAAGTGATTGTTTAAAAAATATGCGTGGAGGAGATATAATTACGCCAAAACAATGGTGTTTACCGATAGTGATACTTAGTGTTGCCCTGGTCGGATTGTTTTCTGGAGTTTTAAATGATCAAAGCGCAAATTATTCAACTGGACCTAAAGTTGTGCAGTCCCCACCTCAAGCAAATACTGCTCAAGTAACTTCTGAGCCAAAAGCTAAAGCTAAAGTTAGAAAGGACGCACTGGTAGTAACTGCCAGGTGTTCATGCAGTTGTTATCAAGATTATAAATTACACGACCCTTCATGGATAAATTATTGTCCGGTATGTCATCAACGTGGCACGCTTATATTTGAAAGAACAAGCGACTGCCCTGAAGGAATGATACGATGCACTTGTTGTGATGCCGATTTCTGTGCAGTGCACGGTAAAGAGCATGTTTGCAGCCACCCTACATATTTGATGCCTGCTTAATCGAATGATTAAGTACAAAAATTCTTTTTTTTCACCTGAAAATCTCTCAAAAATTAAAGCTTGCGAAACTTTCAAAAACCATAGGTTTTTGAAGCACAAATCGTAGATTTGTAAGCGTTGTTTCGCGCCATCGAAATCTCTGATTTCGTGGCCCCGAACACTAGGTGTTCGAGGGCTCCAAACCCTTTGGGTTTGAGAGATTGTGACAGCTATCAAAACTAACGTTTTTATGCTCTGAAAATCCTTAAAATTTTGATTTTGGACTTTGAAAATGAGTTGGGGCTATGTTCAGTGTTTGCATGCTTAGCATTTGACGTATTTTAAATAACAGTACAGTATCATCTATTTGAATACAGTCAAAATGTATAAATAACAAAACATCACCATCTCAAAATGGTGATTGAAGATGTCAATTTACATGATCATAGGAATCATTATACTTATCTTAATTATTTTAGCAGTAGTTGTTGGGATAATTTTCATGTACAATAACCTTGTTGGATTACGTAACCGGGTTAAAAATGCATGGTCCCAAATAGATGTTCAGCTAAACAGAAGGGCTGACCTGATACCTAACCTGGTAGAAACAGTTAAAGGGTATGCTAAACACGAAAAAGGTGTATTCGAAGAGGTTACTAAGGCAAGATCTGGCCTTATGAACGCTCAAACAGTTCAAGAAAGTGCAGAAGCAAATAACATGTTAACTGGTGCTTTGAAAAGCCTTTTTGCGGTAGCAGAAAATTACCCTGATTTAAAAGCAAATCAAAATTTCAGGGACTTACAAAGTCAGCTGGCAGAAACTGAGGATAAAATAGCCTATTCAAGGCAGTTTTACAACGATACTGTACTCATGTACAACAACAAGATCCAGATGTTTCCAAGCAACTTAATAGCCCGCCAGTTTAACTTCACCGAGTCAGAATTCTTTGAAGTGGAAGAATCAGCTCGTTCAGTTCCAAAAGTACAGTTTTAGGTGGGTTCAATGGATAAAAAACATTTTATCTCATTTACTTTACTATTTTTACTTACAGTCTCAGTATTTTCAACTGCAGCATTTGCAAAGGATTATTCCATACCTTCTATTGATATGGATCTCTTTCCACAGAGCGATGGAACGCTGCATGTTAAAGAAGTCATTCATTACTCCTTTACAGGGACTTACAATGGAATATACCGAGATATACCGATAAGCGGTAACCAACAGTTGAAAAATATAAAAGTATCAGCACAGGGAGCTTATACTGCATCTACAGTAACTTATTCTGGGGGGATGGAACAGATAAAAGTATATTTATATTCTAACTCTCAAAAAACAACTCCCATAACTGATAAAGATGTTACAGTTACCATTGAATATGATTTTTTACATGGAATTAAGTTCTACAATGATGTGGCCGAACTCCAGTATGAATTAGTGGGTACACAGTGGGACAAAGATATTGGGGCAGTTAATGCAAATATACACCTCAAATCAAGTAATGGTGTACAATACTGGTTAAATCCTCCTTATTTTGCTGAAAATTCCAGCTGGAGCGGCAATACTTTAAATGTAGTGGGTAAAACTGTTCCTTCAGGAGATTTCTTTGAACTCAGGATGGTCATACCTAAAAGTCAATTTGCAGCAAACCCCACAAATGGAGTTATAATAAACCAGGACGGCTTGAGTCAAATTGAAAAGATTCAAAATGATTATCAAAACGAATTAAACTTTAAATCAACTCTTTATGCAGTACTGGCAGTTATATTCTTACTCGCATGTTTCATACCTCTGCTTATTTACTTCCGCTATGGAAGGGAGCCAAAAATCAACTACCGGGCAGAATATGAACGGGATGTGCCAACTGATGATTTACCTGCTGTGGTAAATGCTATATCTGGTAAAGGGTTAGGCAAAAAAGTAGGCGAGCCTGACATGGATGGGTTTAGAGCTACTATAATGGACCTTATAAACCGTAAATACCTTTTAATTGAGGATGTTCCAAAAACACTTGATAAGGATAAGGATAAATCTATTTCAATTAGAGTCAACGAAAACAAAAATCTGGAAGAACTCACAAACTTCGAATATGATGTCATCACCATCCTGAAAAAGTTTGAAGAGGACGGTGTCATTAATTTAGATAACCTTAAAACTGATTTAAAGGATCGAGACATGGCACAGTCATTCAAAGAATCATACGGTATATGGGAAAGTGATTTAAAAAGTGAATTTTTAAATGATGGAATTATGGACCAGATATTCCTGAAAAAGGGAGACACATACCTCAAGATTTTTGGAGTAATTGGTTTAGTTGCTGCAGCAGCTACATTCTTTTTCACAATATCTGATCCTCTGCCAGCATCGGGATATGCGTTATTTGCGTCATTTGTTCTGGGTATTGTGGCCATTATATCGCTTATAATGCCTCAAAAGGTTGCAGGGCAGTGGACTACTCATGGTGAAGAATTTGATGCTAAATGGCATAACTTCAAGAAATATATCCAGGATTTCAGCCTCATAAAGGAATATCCACCTGAATCTATTAAGGTATGGAACAAATATCTGGTATATGCAACTGCACTTGGGGTGGCAGATAAAGTCAGGAAAACCATGGAAATGAGTCTTCCAGATGACCAGCTGGCCCAAAGTGATATCTTCCTGTTCCACTACTACGGTGGATACTGGCTCCTTTCGTCTGGTTTAGACACTGGTATGAACACTGCAGCAGCTGCAAACTCCGGCGGAAGTGATTTTGGTGGAGTCGGCGGTGTCGGCGGTGGATTTGGAGGAGGTGGAGGTGGAGCATTTTAAGCTCTCTTCAACCTTTTAAAATTTTAATCTTTTTATTTTTTTCATAATTTCAAACTAAATTTTTAAATATTACTTTCTATTATTAAATCATATGAATATTTATGTAGCTTTTTACTACCTATCAGCGATTTTAATGTTATTAGTATCTTTTATACCTTTAATTATTTATTTGATGTATGGTAGGGAACCAAAAATTAGTTATAGCACAAATTATGAAGTGGATTTACCCACTGATGATCCTCCTGCAATTGTAAACGCTATATGCAGTGGTTTTTCAAAAAAGGTTGGAGAACCAGATATGAACGGTTTTATAGCTACAATAATGGATTTAATTGATAGAAATTACCTGATTTTAAGTAATAAGACACATGATGGAAAATATAATTCGCCAGGATCGCTTTTCCTGGAGATTAATCCTGACTATGATCCAGATACTCTTTGGGATTTTGAAGTAGGTGTTTTAAATTTTTTGCAAGAGTATGAGCAGAATAGTATCATATCTATGGATTTAGTTTCTGAGAGCCTTCATTATTATAATAGTGCAGACTTCTTCAAAGAAACATATAAAAATTGGAAAAATGAAGTTAAACAAACTTTATTAACTAATGGAAGCTTAAAAGAAGCATTTTTAAGGAAGGGGGATAAATACATAAAGATTTTTGGAATTACAGGATTAGTATTATCTATTGTAGTCTCCTATGTAGTGCTTTCTGACTTTTGGGCATTAACATTTACTATTGTATATTTGTTTTTTATATATTCTGCATTCTTAAAGACAAAGGATACACGCACGATAATTTTTGGGATTGAGGGATTGATAATAGTTGCTTGGTACTTATTTGAAATTATTTCTGGTTCTTTACTATCAGTTAAAATTCTCTTTCTTTCTTCATTAGTTTTAGGGGTAATATCTATGGTTTCATTAATGCTGCCTGAAAAAATTGCTGGTCAATGGACTAATTATGGCAGGGAATACTATGCAAAGTGGCATAGTTTCAAAAGATATATTGAAGATTACAGTTTAATAAAAGAATATTCTCCCGAATCGGTTAATGTTTGGAATAGATATCTGGTATATGCTACGGCTTTAGGAGTTGCTGATGAAGTTGAAAATGCAATGAAGTTTTCAATTCCGTATGATCAATTGAGGGGAAGTGATCTATACAGTTTCCATTATTACAATAGCCCCACAGCTATGCTTAAGAATGCATTAGATGCAGCGTTAGAGCTAGATTAACTTCAATTCTAAGTAGAAGATTTTGCAATGATTTTTAGAAGATATATCTTAACTTAACCTTTGAACTCTAAAAAAAGAGGATAGTAACATGTACATTGATGTAAATAATTATTTTATAAGTGTTTTAATGATCTTAATATCATCTATGCCTATTTTTATTTACTTAATGTATGGTAGGGAGCCTAAAATTGATTATAGTACAAAATATGAAATGGACTTACCAACTGATGATCCTCCTGCAATAGTAAATGCTATCTATGATGGTCTTTCAAAAGAAGTTGGAGAACCCGATATAAATGGCTTTAAAGCCACAATAATGGATTTAATTGATAGAAATTATTGATTTTAACTAATAAAACATCTAATGGGGATTATTGCTCCCCAGGATCACTTTTTCTGGAAATTAACCCCGAATATGACACGGATACCCTATGGAAATTTGAAGAGGAAATTTTACACTTCCTTAAAGAATATGAACAGGACGGCATCGTATCTATGGATTTAGTTTCTGAAAGTCTTCATTATTATAATAGTGCAAGATTTTTCAAGTATACTTATAATAACTGGCAAAAAGAAGTTAAAAAGGCAATAATGGATGGAAATTTTAAAGATACATTCCATTCAAAAGGTGATGAGTATTTAAAAATTTTTGGACTTTTAGGGATGGTTGTAGCATTAAGTGCATTTTTTTATGCATTAGATCCAACACGTAATGCATTTCCTGTTTTGATATCGTCTATTATTTTAGGAGTAATGGCGCTAATTTCTATTATTTTACCTCAAAAGGTTGCTGGACAATGGACTACCTATGGCAGGGAATACTATACGATGTGGCATAACTTTAAAAAATATATTGAAGATTATAGCTTAATAAAAGAATATTCACCTGAGTCAGTTAAGGTATGGAATAGATATCTGGTTTATGCTACAGCTCTAGGCGTTGCTGAAGGAGTTAAAAGAGCTATGGAACTGTCAATTCAAGATGATAAACTGATAGAGAATGATATATACAGTTTCGATTGCTATAATGATTATATATCTTCATTGAATGATGCAGAAGATACTAAACCTGATTCAGACAGATTTTAATAGCTTTAAAAGATTAAATTGTTGGAACACACTATAACTTGTAAAAATCATTAATGCAGTTTTTATCTTTAAATTTTTAAAATTTTTTTCAAACTAAATTTTTAAATAACATCTCACCTTATTACATTATATGAGAATAGTCTTAGCAGGAACAGGAAGTGCAGTAGGGAAAACAACCATTTCAACAGGCATTATGAAGGCATTGTCTGAAGAATACAGAGTTCAGCCATTTAAAGCAGGTCCTGACTACATAGATACATCGTATCATACCCTTGCAACTGGAAATAATTCAAGAAATCTCGATTCATTTTTCATGTCTGACGGGCAAATAAGAACCTCATTTGAACGAGGTATAAGGACATCAAACGCTGATTTTGGGATAATTGAAGGCGTAAGGGGGCTTTATGAAGGAATAAGCCCTATTAATGATGTGGGAAGCACAGCGTCCATCGCAAAAGCACTTGACGCGCCAGTTATACTTATTTTAAACTCCAGGAGTCTTGTAAAAAGCGCAGCAGCTGTTGTAATTGGGTTTAAAACACTTGATCCGACCATTAAAATTGAAGGGGTAATTTTAAACCAGGTAAAAAATAAAAATCACTACCTTAAAACCAAAGAAGCGGTTGAAAAACTGGCAGGCGTGGATGTAATTGGAGGAATTCAAAGGGACGACGCTATAAAAGTAGAACAAAGGCATCTTGGGCTTGTACCTGCAGTAGAACGTGAAAATTTATTGAGCTACATTGACAAATGGGGAGAAATTATCAAGGAAAATATAGATATGGATGCCCTCATTTCTATAATGAAGAACGCTCGGAAGTTACCTGAAGGAAGGGAAGATACATGGCAGGAAGAAAACAGGAAAAAGGTTAAAATTGGAGTTGCCATGGATGAAGTATTCAACTTTTATTATACGGAAAATATAGAATCTCTGGAAGCTAACAATGCAAAAGTAGTTCCATTCAGCCCTTTTAAAGACGAAGAACTTCCTGATGTTGATGGAATTTATATCGGGGGAGGTTACCCTGAAATTTTTGCAAAGGAACTTGAGCAGAACGAATCTATGAGGAGGTCCGTCCTTAAATTCCACCAGGATGGGAACCCAATTTATGCTGAATGCGGAGGGCTCATGTACCTTACAAATTCCATAAATGGGAAAAAAATGTGCGAAATTTTCAATTATGACTCTGTAATGACTAAAAAAGTTCAGGGTTTAAGTTATGTAATTTCTAAGGCTATAAAAGATAATATAATTACAAAGAAGGGCGATGTGTTTAGAGGTCATGAGTTCCATTACTCTAAAGTCCTGGTAAATGGTAAGCCTGAATATGCATTTAAAATACTCAGGGGAAAAGGCATAGAAAATTCACTGGACGGTCTCATGAGTAAAAACACAGTTGCAAGTTATGTACATACCCATGTTGCAGCATGCCCTCAGTTTGCCTCTAACTTTACCAGAAGTGCTGGAGATAACTAAGGTTCGCGAAACTTTTTATAGAATGCAGATAAAGAAACTGTATAATTTAATAAAAATTATCATTTAATTAAACTTAAAAAATTAGCATGGAAAAATCATGAAAGTTAAAAACGTAGATATATTTTCGCCATATCTTGTAATAGTAGGGATAATTTTATATGTATCACTTGCACTCGTTGCATATCAGTACCACTTAAGGGGTTTAGATTTTGTATCTGGTGAAACGCTGTTTGCAGCATTCTTCGGGTCATTATTTTTTGTTATAGGCGCACTTACGCCTAAAATTATTGGTAAATATAATTTAGTACCTAAATTGAATACAGGCAATATTTCAAAGGACAAGCTTAATGATAAACTGAAAAATTCTAAGCTCAATGTTATTTTAAATGAAAAAGTTTTATTTGCAGTTGTTTTATTTGCAATATTCTTGGAACTTTTAAACACTTATTTACTGGGAGGAATTCCTCTTTTCAGCGGCTACCTTAAATCAAAGGCAACTAATGATCTCTGGAGAGTTTCTTATATACTGTTTTTACCTGCAATAAACATATTAATTGCAAAATATCATAACAGATGGTATTATCTCTTGTTTGTAATAGGGCTGGCACTATTTGCGGCTACTGGTTACAGGACCACCACAATGGCCATATTAATCAGCGTATTTATAACAGTTTACTACACAAGAGGACTGCAGTTCAAGCATTTCTTAATATTTGCAGTGGTTGCAGCAGTTATTGGAATTGCAGTAGGATATATAGCAGTTAAATCCATTGAATGGCAGCAGTGGACCTTAAATCCTATTCAGTTAGTCTTCTACAGGGCAGGGTTTACATTCATGGTCTTTGATAAAATTGTTCACATGGCAGGAGCTACGCATGGTGCGATGCTTCATGATACATTTTCAACAGTGGGTCATCCACGGTATATTGTAGGTGATGTGGTCCTTGGATACCATAAAATGATCACTCCAACTATATTTGGTCCTGCAATGCTCGATTTCGGATATATTGCACTTGCTATCCAGATGTTTATGATTGGTCTGTTCTTAAGGCTGCTTCATTCGGCACATAAGTTAGCAGATGGGGTATTTACTGCAGTTTATGCCGTAATTCTTGCACACACTCTTATCTGGATTGAAACAGGACCTACTGACTTCATAGTATGGTTGTTCTACGCACTTGCAGTTATAGCTCTGGTAGTGTTTGCAAAGAATGTGTGGGGAATTTCAAAAAAGGGTTCAAAACCTGAAAATATTTAATTATTTTTTTTATTTTATTAAATTCGTACTATACAAATCTTGTTCTATTTATGGTGCATTGCTGCCAACTTAAATCAAAATTAAAGGGGTAATGTGACGTTAAAATAGTTAATATTATATACTATGGAGTTTATTAATTATAGTAGGAAAAATTATAGGATCGGAGGCGGTTCTTTTAATTTTTTAAAATAAGGCTTGGCAGAGACTTTGGAGTTCGTTGTAATTCCAAAGTTTCCCAAAAACCTCAAAAAGTTTTTGGGGATTGAAGGAAAAACTATAGTTTTTCCTGAACCGCGAAATTATAAATTTCGCAGGCCCCAAAACACGCAGTGTTTGAGGCCGGTGAATCCCTCAAAAATCAGAGATTTTGAGGGCTTCGTGTTCGACGGCCGCAGAAATCCTCAAAAATCGAAAAATTTCGATTTTTGGGAGTAGAAAAATGTTGTAAAAATTTTCAATTTTTACACATTGAAAATCGAAGATTTTCAAATGCTTTGCATTTTTCTAAAATTCTATGAATTTCTGCAGGGTCTTTTTTTATTTTTTTTACAAGATTTATCATATATTGTATATAATCCTTGCTTAACTCATAAAAAATTCTAATAATACCTATTTTTGACGGTAAGCCTTTTGTAGCACCGAAAAGTATGAATAGGTATTGTATTCTAATTAATAAACAGGGGGCGAGATATTATCTCCAGTATTTTACTTCCAGATTTTTAGAAGTTTCGTCCCCCTATCCCCTTTTGTTTAAGTTAAAAGTTTTCGGTTGCAGTTAAAATAAATTTTAAATTTTCAAATCTAAACCCTATTATAAGTTAAAAGTAATAACTTTTAACTTATACTCATTTTTAAATATATTTCCCGTAAACTCATTTAATCATTTAAACAGTTTTCATAAGTCACATAAAACGTTATGTGCTACTGTGAAAATAATAAAGACTTTATTTTCTATTAACAATTTTTATGTGGGGCGTATAGAGTGACCACCTTCAAGCACCTCGGTTATCTCTTACTCTCCGTATAACCTATTTTGAGGATCTAGTTACTAGATCCTGATTAGTTTAAATGTAGTATATGTGCTGATTTTCACATAATATTAGCTAATGTACTTTTAATACAATAATTTTATAATATTAAATTCTTTTTTGATTTAAAGAGCAATATTGCCCTCTTAAAACAAATTTAAGCTGTTAATACAACGTTAAAATAGTTAATATTATATACTATGAAATTTATCATTAAAAATTAGAAATTAATAATATCGGAGGCGGTATTATGAAAATAATAAAAATAGTTTTGATGGTAGCTCTAGCAATTGGGTTAGCGTCAGTATTTGCTGGTGCAGTCTCTGCTGCGGATCAAACAAGCGATCCTGTAATTGCCAAAGAAGGAAATGATGACGTAGGAGTTGCTCTTCAAACAACAGGACAAAATGAAAGTGGAAACATATCTAAAATAGATTTAAATGGGGCTGCAAAGCCAGAAGAAACAGTTAGTGTGGAAAATTCAACAATATCTGGGCCAATTGCCAAAATTGACACTACAGGTATTATAATGCAGTCAACTAGTTACAACTGTGGGCCTGCTGCGCTTGCAACTGTTTTAAATAACCTTGGAATTAATGCAACGGAACAGGAATTAGCAAGTTTAGCTGGAACAGATAAATCTGGGACTACAATGTATGGTTTAGTGCATGCAGCGCAGTCAAAAGGATTAAAAGTTAGGGGAATGAGATTATCTCAGGATAAACTTAAGAAGAATGACATTGTTGTTTTAAATATTGATGGTGTTACTCATTATAGTATTGTGAAAGAAGTGACTAATGAAAGTGTTAAACTGATGGATCCATCTCTTGGAAATATTAAAATGTCTAAGGAAGAGTTCAACAAGTTTTATAGTGGGAATGCGATTGTTATAATTGATTCAAGTATATCCTTAAATGATTTAAATAATTCTATAGAAAATGAAATAGTTACAAATTCAAATGAGTTACAATTAGGAAAGTTACAAAGTATAAAAGGAAAAGGTAAAACAAAAATTATTGTAAGATTTTTAAAAAAAGGATGGGTATTTATCAGTAATATCAGCGTAGTAGCATGGTTAATTTCTATCATGCCTGAAAGTTGGAAGAACTGGTTTTATGGTACAATAAATAGCGCTTATGCTACTTATAAACATAATCAAGAAGTAATGAAAAGAAAATATGGAATGGAATATGATCCTATTGATTTTTGTATAGTAATTTAAATCAATCATGATTTAGTAACTAGATATATAAAATGGGTTATTCATTTTTTACTTTTTAGATATAACATTGAGTAATCATAAAATAATCAAGATGTTGGGCTTAAAATGAAAAATAAACCGTTTATAATTAGTATAGTGGGCGTGTTCATAATAACTATACTAATGTCAGTTATAGGACATTTAGAGAAATTTACGTTTTTTTATTTCATTAAAAACAATATAGTATATTTTATAATCTGTTTAATATTACTTGATATGCTTATGACTTATACATTAATGGAACTTATTAAGGTCACAGTGAGATGGGCAGAAAGATATTATCTTGTAAAATCATCTAAAATTCTTTTAATTAGTATTTTAATCGTATTTGGATTTAATATATGGGGATTAATATATTCACTCATTTTTAAAATGAATTTGGGTGAAAATTTATTAGCTGTAACGTTTAATGCTTATGTACTGTTTTTTATAATATATTTATTATTTAAATATTTATTGGGCAGGCAGCATAACCAAATAAAAAATATGAAAGAGTAGGAGGATTTATGAAAGCATAATTAGTTATATTTTATATTTTTAGTAACTTTAATATTTTTTTTAGATAAATAGATGATTAGGGGTATAGCTAGGGAATTATTGATACTGTCGACATTTCAGTCTGATTTTTCAAGAACCCGCAGGTGGAAAGAATTTAAAATTAATTAAGTCCTGTGAACTGTTTTTGCATATTTTTTCACTGAGGAGATATTGGCGTAAAATTAACATGGCCAGATAAAATCAAAATAATCATTGATAATACAAAAATGGGTATATACTGCAAGCAACGTTTTAAAATGAGTTATACGCGAAAAATAGTATAGTTTAACCTTTTAAAGGATATAATCTTAAAATTTATCAGTGGTTGCATTATCCTTTTAATGTTAAGTTAGGAAATACACCTATAAAAACTTAATCATCAAAATTAAATCAAAAAGTACTTATTATATTATTTAAATAGCTACAGCCGGTGATATAATGGTTGTAAAAATAGGAATCATTAAATGTGGTAACATAGGTACCTCTCCAGTACTCGATTTATTACTCGATGAGAGGGCAGACAGACCAAACATAGACGTTTGTGTAATAGGATCTGGAGCTAAAATGAACCCAGACGAAATTGAAAAAGCTGTACCATTAATGCTCGAAATGGAAAGGGACTTCGTTATATTCATAAGCCCAAACCCTGGTGCACCAGGCCCTGCTAAAGCAAGAGAATTATTATCTGCAGCAGACGTACCTGCAATCATAATTGGTGACGCTCCTGGACTCAGAGCTAAAGATGAAATGAACGAACAAGGATTAGGTTACATCATAGTTAAAGCAGACCCAATGATCGGTGCAAGAAGAGAATTCCTCGACCCAACCGAAATGGCTTCATTCAACTCCGATGTTATAAAAGTATTAGCACTTACCGGAGCATACAGAGTTGTCCAGAACACAATCGACGAAGTAGTAACTACCGTCGAAGCTGGAAACGAAATAGAACTCCCAAAAGTTGTTATAACAAGAGACAAAGCTGTAGAAGCTGCTGCATTTGCTAGCCCATACGCAAAAGCAAAAGCAATGGCTGCTTACGAAATAGCAACCAAAGTAGCTGATATCGACGTAGAAGGTTGTTTCATGACCAAAGGTGCTGAAAACTACATACCAATCGTTGCATCTGCTCACGAAATGCTTAAAGTCGCAGCTGACTTAGCTACACAAGCAAGAGAAATTGAAAAAGCTAACGACACCGTCGTAAGAACTCCTCACGGTGGAAAAGGCGAAACTCTCGCTAAATGCTGCTTAATGGAAAAACCAGAATAAATGAGTCTATAAGCGGTCTTCGGACTGCTTAACTACTTATTTTTGAACTGCTTATTTTGAATTGAAATATTACTTGAACTATTTTTTGATATTGAATTGATTTTGTGCATTTAATCATATTATTTTTAGATAGAATAGGTATATAACAGGTATAAATAAAAATACCGTGCTGCTTAGGTATGGATTTATGAAAGATAGTGCAATTGCTGCCAGTGCGATTAATGGTGTGAATAAATTGCTTTTTTTAATGGGTTTATCGTATGGAATGGCTTCTTCGGCTATATAACCTCTTTTGACAGCATAATTCCAGTTGATATAGAATAGTAATCCTATAGCGAATATATTCAGATCAAAGAAAATCTGTGAAAATTCATATTGCCCAAAGCTGTTTACCAGCGACGTACTGAAGGGTACCAATGCGATAAACATGAGCCACATTATATTAATCCATAAAATAGTACTGTTTGCACGTTTAATTACAAAGAATATGTGGTGGTTCATCCAGAAAATGCCGAGGAGAACGAAACTGAGGAAATAAATCAATAGTTTAGGCAGTAGAGATATAATATAAATCTGGAAGTCTGCTGCTGAATGGAAGCGAATAGAAGGTATTTCAATACTTAAAACGAGCAGTGTCATTGTAATTGCAAATATTCCATCTACAAGAGTTTCTAATCGGTTCTTTGGAATTGTAATGCTAATTTTAGATCTTTTTAAAGCCATTAAAATCATCTATACTTGTAATGAATATTATTTTATATTTTATACTTCCTATATTCTAGGTTTAAAATAGCCAATATAATTCTATTTTTTAATTATATTGAAAAGTTTTCAGTCCATGATAAATTTCTCAAAATATTTGACAGTCAAATAACACAACTATTAAATAATAACTTATGCAAATATAATAGGTAAGATGGGACTTCCTTTCAGTTAATAAAACAATCTTAGAGGGTATTACTCCATGACTGATAAGACTGAGCAGAAAATTTTAGATGCTGCCTTAAAAATATTCTCGGAAGAAGGATTTAAAGGTGCTACCACTCGAGTTATAGCACAGGAATCTGGATTTAGCGAGCTAACCTTATTTCGAAAATTTGAAACCAAGGAAAATCTTTTTAACTCTGTTTTAATTAAAAATAGAGAAGATATACTGGAAGAATTAGATTCAATGCTGGTTGATAAGGGATTTGAAGATAATAAATGGTTTTTAGAGACCTTAATAAAAAATTTAGCTGCCTTAACTGAAAATAACTTTGAATTTGTCCATATTCTAGTTTATAATAAACGTCAAATTGCAGGAGATATATTGATGGAGATTATAAGCCATATCAGCCAGTACATAGAAAGAGTTTCTCCAGAGAAGTATACTGACTCTCAGGTATTTGCTTTAAACATTTTCTCATTTGTATACTTCGTTGTTTTTGATAAAAACCGGCGTAACTTTTTTGATTGTGATAAAGCCATTAATGAGTTTATAGATCACTCTGTAAAGTGTTGTAATATAAGTTGAATTTTATTATTTATTTCACTTTAAATAGTGGTTTTAAATTACGTTAAATATTAGTTAGTACTTGCAAATATTGTAATATATTATTTGGTGGGGGTAACAACTTTATATTTTAAAATTAACCAAGCAAAATCTTTAAATAAAGATTTAAACAGATATACTAGATAATATGATGGTTTTTTTTAATCAAATAATTGGAATGGATTATACAGTGGTTATTTATGACGGGTGAAACTGAACAAAAAATTTTAGAGGCTGCTCTAAATTTATTTGCAGAAAAGGGTTATACTGGGGCTACTACCAGAGTTATAGCAGAAGAAGCAGGTGTTAGTGAATTAACACTATTTAGAAAATTTAAAACTAAAAAAAATCTTTTTGACACGATTATATCTCAAAATCTTGAAAAAATGAAAAAAGACCTTCAATCAATACTTATAAACAAAAAATTTAATAGCAATGGTGAATTTTTAGAAACTTTCATCAAAAATTACGTAGAATCAGTTGAAGAAAATTTTGAAGTATTCTTTTTAGTTATTAACGATGGCACTGGGGAATTTGAACAATCTCTGTCTGAATTTTTCAGGGAATCTGCAGAATATATTGAAAAAAATATTGGAAACAGCAACATAGATCCGGAGGCATTTGCTCTTACAATAGCTGGATTTACCTACATTATTTGCATTGAAAAACATAAAGGGCGCACTATATTCAATCAAGAAGAAGTAATAAAGAATTTTATAAATAATTCTGTTAAGTGTGTTCAATAACCAATATTTCCTTTTTTTATCTAAACCTTTAATGCTGTAGTCATAATAGGGGGATTACTATTTTTTAATATTAAAAATGCATTAACTTTTATTTTTTTAGCCTATTTTATTATTTAATCATTTCAAATACAGTTAAATAATCAGATTAATAAATAATACATATCCGATCTTATCTAAATATATTTTTTAATAGGATAAATGGTGAATTCATGATAGAAAAGCTGATTGAAAGATTTTTTGAGGCTGCAAGCATGCAGCGATGGAATGACCATATACGGCCAGTTGAATTAACAGAACTTGATAAACAGGCCCATAAGATGGTGATAGCGTATGTCATCGCTAAGATTGAAGAAGATAGGAAAGGTAAAGGCCATGTTAACTGGTTAAATCTTATAGAAAGCTTTATTTTTGAGTTTCTTTACAGGTTAGTTTTAACAGATATCAAGCCTCCAGTTTTTCATAGAATGATGGCAGAAAGGCGTCATGAATTAAATAATCACGTTTTAACTGAGCTTAAAGAAGATTTTGACTATTTAAATGATGAAAAATTCAAACATAAATTTGAAAGTTATTTTATGCGGGATGAAAATACCCTTGAGAGGAGAATACTCCGTGCTGCACATTATTTGGCTACAAACTGGGAATTTAAGATAATATATCACTCAGCTCCTTTTATTTATGGAATAGAAAAGACAAAGGAGAATATAGAAAATCAAATTGAAGATCACTATGATTTAATCGGTGTTCAAAAAATTCTGCTTGGGAAGAAATCCTATGGATTTGTGGATCTCTGCGGTCAGCTGCGTTTCCAGAAAAGATGGGCACATTCCCCTCGAGTACCAGAAACTTCAGTTCTGGGGCATATGCTGATAGTGGCCATAACCGCTTATTTATGCACCATTAAAATGGAAAGTGAACCATGTGAGAGGAGAGTTTATAATAATTTCTTTGCAGGCTTATTCCATGATTTGCCTGAGGTATCTACCAGGGATATCATTTCCCCAATAAAAAGCGCCGCAGGATTAGAAGATATAATCAAAGACTACGAAAATGAGCGTATGAAGGAAGAAGTACTCCCTTTACTTCCTAAAACATGGCACGACGAGATGAAATACTTTACTGAAGATGAATTTGAAAATAAGATTAAAAAAGAAGGCGTACCTCAAAAAGGAATTAAATTTAAGGAAATGAATAAAAAGTACAATAGAAATGAATATTCTCCAATTGATGGAGAATTAATAAGGGCATGTGATAAACTCGCTGCATTTATTGAGACTAACCTGTCTATAGAATATGGAATAACTTCCAGATATCTTGAAGAAGGTAGAGAAAATATCTTTGATGCCTATAGAAATAAGGTAATTTCTGGAACAGATTTTGGCAGGATATTCAATTATTTTTATAAGAAAAAATGGTAGTCCTAATTAGAACAGGTAATTTCGCTGCTACTAATTTAATTTGATTATTTTTTAATTCTATTCAAATTTTTATATATTTTTAAAAGTATCATTCAAGTTATTTTAATGTTAAATTCTTTTTAAATTCTCTTTTTAATGGATAAAGACTACTTAAATTTCTTTAAATATGTAATAACGTATTAAATATCATTATTTTCAAAACATTTATAAGCTCAGATACATAATCTGGAAGCTAATGAAAATACGAGGATATTTAATTGATAGAAAGATTTTAACGATTGTATTACTGATCTCATTTACATTGGTTGGACTAATATCTATGACCGTAATTAAAGGTAATCCCTTAAATACTGGAAAAAATAATGGTAATCTGTTAAATGCTCAAGATGAGGTATATGCTTCAACTCCAGTGACAGTAAATGTTTTAATTTACGATGGTGAAGGGGTAATTCCTGAAAGTGTTGAAGGGATAAAGGATTGTTTGGATTATGCAAATAGTGGAAATCTTGATTTGGATGTATATTTCAATTATTCAACCACAGAAGAAATTAATTCGCAAACTTTGTCAGGCTATGATATTTTGGTCATGCCTGGAGGCCTTGGAATAACTTATATTAACAATCCTGAAATTAATGCTGAAGACCTAAAAAATTTTGTTAAAAATGGCAACGGCTACGTTGGGATATGTGCAGGCGCTTATGCAGCATCTAAACATGTTGACGGTGAGTATGATGGATGGGGAATTGCATCTGATATAAATTCTAAGCCTGTAGATTATGTGGGCAATTTATCGATTTCAATGACTTCCAGTGGAGAAAATATTTTGAATTCGCAAAAATTCTCAAATTTTGAAGGCCAAAAAACCAACAGTTTTTTGAGCACTCTGGATAATGTAACAATTTACCACTGGAACGGCCCTGCAATGTATAAAACAGATGGTTCTAATGATCCTCTGGCAGTTTATACCGATAACAAAACGGGTTACCAGAATTATGCTGCAATCGCCACTGATACGTATGGATCAGGAAGGGTTGTGTTATCAGGGCCTCATCCTGAACTTTCTCCTCAAAAACCTGAAATGCTGGCGTGCATGATTTTGTGGGCTTTTAAAAAGATTTAACCATATTTAATAAGAATTTAATTTCAAGATCCGTCAATTAGTTGAATTTTTTCATGTTTTAAATTCTAAGACTATTTGTTAAAATTTTATCGTTGATTAAATAGAAAAAGATCCAGCTTTAACTTACAATAACATGGAATTATTTTTTATATTTGTAAATTAAGTAAGCTAAAACTCCCAATATGCATATTACTATAATTATATCCAGTATGTGGAAATATCCTTTAATTATGCTCCAGTGAGGGCCTAATTGAACTCCGATATAACCTAAAACAAAGGTCCAGGGCAGTGATCCTAAAAAAGTATATATTGTAAACTTTTTGAGGTCCATTCTGGCTATTCCTGCAGGTAGTGATATAAAAGTCCTGATTATAGGTAACATACGGCTTATAAGAACTGCCTCATGTCCATATCTTTCAAACCATGCATCTGCTAAATCCAGTTTACTGGGACTGATGAGTATATACTTCCCATACTTTTCCAGAAAAGGCCGTCCTCCTTTAAATCCAACAAAATAAGCGATTAAGGCACCTAAAAGATTTCCTAAAGCCCCTACAATACCTATGCCTAGAAGGGTCATTTTTCCTTCTGATACTGCAAACCCTGCAAAGGGCATTATCACTTCACTTGGAAGGGGAATACATGCACTTTCAATGGTCATTCCAATGAAAACACCCCAGTAGCCTAAACGGCCTATTATATCAATTGCAAAATTACTCACAAGTTCGATTATACTTATCATGAAATTTTTTTCTCCATTAATACCTATTTTTTCCGTATTAAAAAATTTAATAAATAGGATTTTAAATTAATCCGTATAAATAGCTTATAATCAAAGTCGCGGCTCCTACTATCCAGCAGTAGTAAGCAAATATCATTAATGTTCTTTCTTTTATCAATTTAAGGAGGAGCTTGATTGCAAGGAAACCAACAATAAGTGCTGCCAGGAATCCAGCTACAAGTGCTGCAGTGTTTGCTTCTAGTCCATTACCTATATCTTTAACCTGTACCAGTGCCGCTCCAGCTATGGCTGGGATTGCCAGTAAAAAGCTGTACCGCGCTGCTAATTCTCTTTCTAATCCTGAAAATAGACCTGCCGCGATAGTAGATCCAGATCGGGAGATTCCGGGGGCTATGGCGAATGCTTGAAAAATACCAATGCTTAGGGCATTTTTAAAGTTTACCTCTTTGATTTCTTTATGTCCGGTTTTTACCCTTTCAGCGGCCCAGAGCAGGACACCTGTTATAAGCAGGAAAAAGCCCACTGCAGCATAGTTATTGAAAAGAGCTTCAAACTGTTTATTGAGTAGTATGCCTGTTAAGGCTGCAGGGATGGTTCCTATTACTAAAAGCCAAACTAATCTTTTAGAGGGGTCTTCCCTTAAACCAGTTCTGAATTTTCCCCTGAAAATATCAAGGATGCTTGAAACAAAACCAGTTATGATATGGATTATATCTTTCCAGAAGTATGCTATTACAGCTAACAATGTACCTAAATGTAAAAGGGTATCAAAAGCAACGGCTTGACTAGGGTTTGCGTAATTTACGTTTATTAACTGTGGTACCAGAACCAAGTGAGCAGAACTGCTTACTGGCAGAAACTCTGTTAATCCTTGAACAATTCCCAGGATTATGGCTTGAATTATCGTTATATCCATTTCATCACCTTTATTGAAATTATTTATTGTTATATCCTGAGGTTACAGTTAAGTAATTATTCCAGACTCACACCCCAATCTGTACCTAATATTTTCAAGTAGTTTATTGGGATATTTTAGAGCAGGTAAAAAAAATAGTTAAATCAAAAAAAGAGGGATATAGATTAATCCCATGTTATTTTAAATAGGATGGCAAGTGCTATTAATTGAGCTATATTAACGAGAAGTAACACGAAATATACTCCGGTACCACCTATTTCATGTATTTCTACACCTAAAATTGAGAATATGGCCAGAGCTAGAATTGCAAGAATATTTTCAATTAGTAGAATTGTTGAGAAATATAGAAGGCCTGTGGTGAATTTAGATTTCAATTGTTTGTAACTTTCAAGGTAAAAGTAAACTAATCCAGACAGTAAGCAAACATTTGCAATTCCTACTGCAATAGCAGTATATATTATCATATGGTTTAAAAAGACCAGTTCCACCATTATTTTTACCCCTTAAATTTGTATCATGATTTTTCGGTTATTTTTTCCCAGATTTCCTGGAAAATACCATAGTTTTGTTCTACTTCTTCAGTTAAGAAATATAATTTACTGTAGGAATCTCCAGTGGATTTAATTACTTTATTCTCCTCTAAAATTTTAAGATGGTGCCTTACAGTTTTATAATCTAAATCAAGTTCCTTTGCAAGCTGATGAGCATTATAAGGTCTACCATGGAGCGTTTTAATAATTCTGGCACGGTTTATACCTCCCCTTTTACCAGTTATCAACCACCAAAGCAGCTTTTCCATGTACTTCATACGCTCAATACCTTGTGTTTTATTTAATCAGATTATGTATCTATTCTCTTTAATATATTAAATCGTGCTTTTTGTGGACTGTATTAACTTATACTATTACTCTAATGTTTAAAATTTGAATTTGACAAAAGGTAGGGAGTTACCATTGTTCATATCTTACAAGTTCAGATAAGTCCTTACGTTCTTTGGTACCGGGTTCGTCTGCCGGATATCATAAGGGAGTAAATACAACTGGTTCAACGCCTTCGGGTAACTTTAAAATTTCTTTAGCAGCGTCGGCATCAAAAGCCCCAATCCAACATGTTCCAAGTCCAGTGCTTGTAGCATTGAAAAATCGTTGATTTTTTATGCCCCAAACACTTCGTGTTTGAGGGCAGCAAGAATTATATGGTCCATAACGATTGTTGCATCTATATCCATAAAGTTTTTGCCGTCTCTCCTTGTCCATGCCTTATCGCTAACTGCACATACACATATTAAGAGAGGGGGTTGGACAAACCATCCTGCAGGATAAATGCGGTTTAATTCATTTTCACGGTCTTTTGTAGGTATAACTATGATCTGGAAAGGCTGATAGTTGGTTGCTGTAGGTGCAAGGCGAGCTGCTTCAAGTACTGTATTCAGTTTTTCATTTTCTATATCGTCTGGTTTATATGCTCTTACACTGTACCGTTTTTCAATTAATTCTAAAAATTCCATTTTTATTCCTCCAATTATTCGTGAATTTTAATTTTTAGTACTTAAAACGTATAATATGAATATATTTTTAAAATTAAGCATTATTATGTATTTATGATAACTTAATTCTGGAAGTAACAGTTATTGATATGGTTATTATTTATTTTATTTATTATATGAAAGAATTACGGTTAAATTCATCTTCTTAATTTTATTTGGGATGTTATATTAATTGGCAAATATTGTTATTTTAAGCTTAAAGAAACATTTTTGTATTGCAAATTCCAAAAATAGAAAGTAACTGCTCTAAAGAGTGAATGAAAATTTAACCAATACAAAAAAGATCAAGGGGGCTTTAAACTGGTCAAAGATTTTGAGCATATATACGATAATTATACTCGTATGATGCTTTTTGCAAACTCCAATAAGCACAAAATAGAAAGTATACACGAAGAAATGGCCGCAATACAGGAAGCGCACCATGAAATAGTGAATGAACCTCAAACTCCGGCTGAACTATTGAATTCAATAGAAGGACTAAAATCAAGACTTGACGCGTTACATGAAGAAGTAGATGCAATTTTGTATCAGTACGGTGCAATCCATGAGATGCTGCATCAGGTAGATGTAATGATATCAGATTACTACAAGATGGATATAGAAATCTCTTCGTATGAGTTAAATGGAATGGAACAGGATCTTTTAAGCGTTAAAGATGAGTATAAACGGTTTAAATTATTAAAATCGGAAATAGGTGCTGTAACTGAAAAAATAGTAGATAGAAGGATTTAAAATTTGAATTAAATGTTATACCTATCCTAATTTGGAAAATAAGTCTAATTTTTGAAATATTGGGGAAATCTCTCAAAAATTCCCTCGAAATCCTCAAAAAAATTTTCAATTTTTTTGGGAGTTAGAAAATATTTCATATTTTCTAAAGTTCGTAGAATTTCGGGGCATCAAAAACCGCAGGTTTTTGAAGGCTTCGAATTTTTGGAGCACTCAAACACTTTGTGTTTGTAAGTTCCAATTTCCGAACGTTAAAAATCGTAGATTTTTTTAAAGGATTAGAGAACACCCTTTGTACTTGGGATTATATCGTGTTCAATCCGTAATGCATCTTTTAAAGCCCTTGCAAATGCCTTAAAGAGTGATTCTATTTTATGGTGGTCGTTTTCACCTTCCACCCGTGCATTGATATTAATCCTTGCAGAATTTGCAAAGGATTCAAAGAAGTGTTCAACATTTTCTGTACTCAGGTCGCCAACTTTCGCATTTTTAAATTCGAAGTTTAAGACACTGTAACTTCTTCCGCTTATATCCACGGCTACAGTTGCCAGGGCGTCGTCCATAGGGATTATTGCATGTGACATCCTTTTTATTCCTTTTTTGTCTCCTATTGCACCTGCAAATGTTTCTCCAAGTAATATTCCCACATCTTCAACTGTATGGTGATCATCTACTTTTACATCGCCTTTAGCTTTAACACCAAGGTCGAAAAAGCCGTGTCTTGCAAAAGAGTCCAGCATATGATCAAAAAAGTCAATTCCTGTGCTTACATCTGATTTTCCATTTCCATCGATATCTAACGAAATTTCAATGTCTGTTTCAGATGTTTTTCTGCTCATTTTCATGCATCGATCTGTCATTTTTGAACCTTCTTACAGATATTTATTCACTTTTTTTAAATGCTTCCTCATCTTCTTTACCATCTCTAATTACACGTATTGCATCTACAGGGCACCTTGAGGCACAGTTAATGCATACATGACAGTATTCTAAATGCGAAGCTTTTGCCTTTTTATCTTTACCTATGCTCCATATTTTAGGTCCTTTAGGGCACGCTTCTCTGCACTTTCCACAGCCTATGCATTTTTCTTTATCTACTTCGATCCTCATGTTAATTACATTGTAATTTGCAGTTAATATAATTTGCAGGCTTGATTTTTGAAGTCCAGTACAGACAGGCATTATTTAATAATAGTATTTTTTTAAATTCCACACATTTAAAAATTCTCTAGTTTTAATTTACAGGCTACATTTTAACTATGGTGGCTGAAGCAGCTTTAAAACCTATAAATATGTCCATTCCAAGTGTTAAACCAAGTTTTTCTCTGGAATAATCTGTAACGTCTACATAAAGCTTTGCATTGTTCAGCTGGACAGTGAGCCTTATCATCTCATTGTTAAGTTCCATTCCAATTATTTTGCCTTCAAACACATTTCTAACACTTGATTCATAGGGTTTTAACGTTACAAAAATATCATCGGGGCTTATTAAAACAAGTACTTTATCTCCCTTATTAAAATCATGGTCTAATGGAATTACTATGGTTTTTCCTTCTATATCCACATGCATAACCTTATTCTTTTCGTAAATTCCTGTAATTTTACCTTCTACTTCATTTACTTCAGAATGCTTTTTAAGGATACTTGTTAGCTTGGTATATTCCCAGAGTATTTGTTTACCTATATCGGTAACACTGCTTGCACCTCCGCCCCCTTTTCCCCCTCTTTGGGTGGAAACGATTGAAGATCCAAGTTTCTCTTCCATTATCTCAATGTTTTTAAGGGCTGTCCTGTAGGGAATGCCTGTTTTTTTGGATGCTTTCATTATGGATCCGTATTCATCGATGTGTTTAAGGAGAAGGAATTTTTTGTAATTTAATGATACCTGTTTTCCGCCAATTGAAATTTCCATTTCCAGTTTATATTCTGGTTTTTCTTCTATGTCCATAAAAAGCCCCTATAATTTTATAATAATTCAAGTTAGAAATGAACTTTGGTATATTCTTTCTAATTTTTTCTATATATTATTTTACAAACCTATCTATAAATTTAACTACCTTTTCAACTGCACCAGAGAGCGGGCCGAATTTCTTGCTGTATCTTCTAACTACTCGTATGTCCCTTTTTGTAAATCCGCCTATTAATGCAAAAACAATTGTGTATACAATAGGTGCAATTATGATTCCTGCCAAAAGTCCTATATCTGTTTTAGGCAATAATAATAGTGGAATTCCCATAATAATGGTTGCAAATCCAATTTTAGCAAAATCAAGATGTGGTAGTTTTACTTCTGTTATATGGCAAGTTTTCCATAGTATTACAACCATTATTGAAAATGCAACTATGGTGGTTGCAACAGCTGCTCCTATAATTCCATACATTGGAACCATAAGGAAATTCAATATGATATTCATCACGGTTCCTATAATTAGGATAATCATAGGAAGCCTTGGGTGTCCC
This sequence comes from Methanobacterium sp., assembly GCF_038562635.1. Classification (NCBI taxonomy): domain Archaea; kingdom Methanobacteriati; phylum Methanobacteriota; class Methanobacteria; order Methanobacteriales; family Methanobacteriaceae; genus Methanobacterium; species Methanobacterium sp. The sequence goes on from NZ_JBCFBO010000001.1 coordinate 1,965,460, forward strand.
ATTCCCTGTATTATACTTGATGATACCATGAAAAGGGTGTAAAATGTCATTCCAACAACCAGTATGCTTAGTGCAGGGGCTCCAAAAATATAATTGGATCCAAATAGCAGGCTGAGAAGAGGTTGTGCGAATATTGCAATTCCAACACAAAGTGGAAGCACTAACAGTACCACATAACGATATGATTGAGTTATATAATTTTCAAGAAGCACTTTGTCCTTTAAACTCGCAGCTTCAGAAGCTGCAGGGAGTATCACAGCTGCCACTGAAAGAGAAATTATGAGGGGAAGCCTTGCAATAGGATCTGCAGTTGTATAATACCCTGCATCCTGTGCAGGTAAATATCTACCTATAACAAGAGGCCCTACATCATATATGGCCATTTCTGAAAGTGCAGTTATAGCTACAGGTATTGAAAAGACTAAAAGTGTTTTCAAAAGCACTAATTCATCCTTAAAACTAATTTTATTGACGGGTTTTGGGAAGAGTACCCATACATATTTCTTAAGGAGTATAAGGGAAACTATGGAAGAAGCTATGAACCCAAAAGCGGTTCCAAGAACTGCTCCTGCTGCATAAAAACCAATGGAAACAAATGTAACAGCCATACCTATCATAAATACCTGTTCTACCGCACGACTGGCTACAACAAGCTCCATCTTATAAACACCCTGGAATGCACCCCTTAAAGCTCCAACTATGACACTAAATGGAGTTATAAGTGCAACGGCTTGAAGTGGATAAACCATGGCTGGTTTCTGGAAATAGAAATTTGCTATCCAGCTTGCGGAAAAGAATATGAGAATACCAAAAAGAGTCCCTGCCACCATCATAAATTTGAGGGAAGTTAAAATAACCTGTCTTGCCATGTCCTTTTCATCGACAGCATTATGTTGTGCCACAAATTTAGAAATTGCTGGAGGAAAACCTCCTGCAGATAGTACCTGGAATATGCCTTGAAACGGTGTTGTAAGGCCCACTAATCCATATCCCTCAGGTCCAAGCATTCTGCTTAATATAAATCTATAAAGATAACCGCCTACTCTAAAGAACAGGTAGCTGACCATCATCAAAAAGCTTCCTCTGAGTATCTTTGAACTTCCATTTGAGCTTTGATTTGGTGTTTCCTGTAAATTTGATTCTGATTCTTCCATTAACTCACCGAAAATAATTATTCTGGAAAATTAGCATGTAGGTTTTCTAATTGCCCGGTATCCTTTATATACATTGTCACGCCGTTAATTAGATAATATGAATATCAAGTTTTTTAACATAATTCTGTTTATTCAATATGGAATTAAAAGTGTTTAATGGTTTGCTTAATAATTATTATTCTAATAAAACGCTTATTTAACTCTTATTTAGTTTATAATGATTTATTATTGAATTTTTATCCTTTAAATTGTTATTATTTGGCTTTCATGATAAAAAAGTCATTAAAAACATTTTAATATGATAGAAACTTTTAAATAATAATTTAATTACAATAATTTTGTTTTGTAATAATTTACAATTCAGTATTTAGAATATAAATCAATATGAAGGGGATTAAAACGCAATCAACTTATAGACATTTAAATAAGATCATAGCTTTGGTTTTTTTATTTAGTATTGCTTTTACTGTATTGTCTACTGTTAACATAGTTTCTGCTGATCAGTCAATCATTTATGTGAATGATTCTGGGGGCGATGACAGCTGGAATGGTTTGTCTGCAACTTGGATATCAGATACATTGGGCCCTAAAAAGTCAATTAAAAATGCAACAGGAACCGTAATTAGTGGTGGAACAGTAAATATTGCAAATGGGCGTTATTTCGGAGAAAATAACACCAACATAGTTATTGACAAGAATATAACCATTGCTGGGGAAAGCAGAGAGAACACAATTATAAACGGTACAGGTTCCGCGCAGATATTCACCATTCAAAAGGGTATAAATGTAGTTATCAAAAATTTAACCTTTGTAAATGGAACTGCGACCCAGAATTTGACACTTGCAGATAAGAATATAACTGCAGGCGGTGCCATTTGCAATTTTGGGAATTTAACTATCATTAACGGTACTTTTAGAGGTAACACAGCAACAAGTGAAGATATGTCCAAGAAACACGTTGTTGCCGGCGGCGCTGTATATAATGCTGGAGATTTGACTGTTACTGGCAGTGATTTTATAAATAACACTGCAACAGGTAATTTAATCGGTAACAATGGGACTGTAGGTGGTTCTATTTTTAACATTGGAATTTTAACTGTGGATACCAGTAACTTCACAGGTAACAGTGCAACTGCAGGTGGTGCAATTTATAATTTAGGAGTTTTAACAGTTCTTAACAGTATTTTCACAGGTAACACTGCAGCAGGGAACAACGTAACATCAGGTGGTGCTATATACAATGAATATAACAGTACTTTGAACCTTAATGGGGGTATTTTGAATATATATGGCAGTAATTTCACAGGTAACCAGGCATCAGGTAACGGCACATCTGGTGGTGGTGCGATAGGTAATGAAAAAAATTTAACCATTAAAAATAGTACTTTTACAGGTAACAAAGTTATTAGCACAGGTAACACTGCAATGGGCGGTGCTATATTCAATATAGGTAATTTAACTGTAACAAACTGTAAGTTTGGATTAAATGCTTTAACAGGAAACACGGCAAATGGTAAAAATAACGCTTCAGCTGCAGGTGCTATTTTAAATAGTGGAAATTTAACCATTAATGGAAGTGAATTTAATTATAATACTGCATATTTTGGCGGTGCTGTCTACAATGGAGGTAATTTAACTGTAACTGGCAGTAATTTTACAGGTAACACTGCAATGGGCGGTGCTATATTCAATACAGGTAGTTCAACCATAACCAGCAGTAATTTCACAGGTAACGCTGCAAATAGTGCAAAAGGGCATTCAATTGGAGGGGCTATTTCAAATTCAGGTGTTTTAAATGTAAATAACAGTAAATTCAGTGGCAACACTGCAACTAACGGTGGTGCTATTTGTAATGATGGTAATGCAACTGTAATTAACTGTACTTTCACTGGTAACAAAGTAACCAGCTCAGATATTACTGTAGAAAATTATGGCGGCGCCATTTACAATGAAGGTAAATTGAGTGTCAGCGGCAGCAATTTCACAGGAAATCGCGCAGTCAGTACAAATGCCATGAATCTGGCATACGGCGGCGGTGCAATTTTCAATTTCAAAGAAGCAACAATTAAAACCAGTAAATTCAGCGGCAACCTTGCTGATTTTGGCGGTGCCATTTCTAACATAGGTAAATTGAGTGTCAGCAGCAGCACTTTTACAGGAAACCGTGCAGTCAGCACAATTTCAAGTTATGCGTTCGACGGCGGTGCAATCTCCAATAATGGTAATTTAACCGTTACTTACAGTACTTTTACCGGTAATGTTGGAGATGTAGGAGGTGCTATTAGTAATTGGGGCAATTCAACTACCACTGTAATAGGCAGTACTTTTACAGGCAATAACGCGACTTCTGACGGCGGTGCCATTTACAATGAGGGTAAATTGACTGTAAATTTCTGTAGAATTATTGGAAATCTGGTTAAAGTACCTACATATGTATCCAGTACTGGGCACGTTTTAGAAGATATAAATAACTATAAGGGATCCATTAATGTCAAATACAACTGGTGGGGTTCAAATTCAGGCCCATCAAAAGGCAGAATCATCGGTGCAACTGTTAGTCCATGGCTGGTTTTAACTTTAAGAGCAAGCCCTACTACCATTAAAGCTAGAGGGACATCAAATATATATGCAGACTTCTTCTATGATTCAAATGGTGGTTATCACAGCTATTCTGGTGGCCATGTTCCAGATGGAATACCAATAAGTTTTACCACTAAATTTGGGACCATAAACAGTAAATCATCTACAGTTAATGGAGTTGCGAAGTCTACTTTAAAAGCAGGATCAACAGGTGGTATTGTCAACGTTGCAGCTAAGACTGACAGTCAAACAGTGCAAATTCCACTAAAAGTAACTTCAACCTATCCAAAAAACGGCGTTTTAGGCTGCTCAAGAACTGCAAATATCTACATTAAATTCAGTCAAAATATCAAAGCAAGTACATACTGGTCTAAGATATATGTTAAAAACCTCAAAACAGGAAAAAAAGTTTCAATTAGCAAATGGATTTCAGGAAACACACTTTACATCAAGACTAGCTCAAGGAGATATGCATACTACTGGTATCAGGTTTACATTCCTGCGGGAGCAGTAAAAGACTACGCAAATCATAATTTATCTACAAGGTACACATTTAAATTCAAAACAGGGAGATAATAGAATTTAATTCCCATTTTTATTTTTTTTAATTTTTTATTAAACAATTCTTAAATCTATCCAATTTTTTGTATAGGATGGTCATTATATGAAATGTAAAAACTGCGGGACTGAAAATCAGGAAAAGGAACAGTATTGTAGAAAATGTGGGAAATCTTTCTATGAATTAACTTTTAAAGAAGCAGTTTCCAGAGCAATTTTTAATCCTAACTGGTTAAATGTGGGATTAGGTGTCATTGCATCTTTTATTATTCTGGCCATCTTTTATGGATTTATGGATGCTTTTGATACTTTTGCTTATGGAATGATACCTGCATTACTTACTGGTGGAGCTATCACAGGGATACTGTTTTATAATCGAAATGTTAGGGCTAATTATGATTATGTCCCTAGTATAAGTGGGGCAGTAACTGGTTTAATTGCAGGATTTGCTGTTTTAATAACAATTATGGCCCAATATAGAGGTTCAAATGGATTAATTTTGTTCATATATTTGCCGGGTTATGTTTTTTGGGGATTTGTGGGTGGAGCATTAGGTACTATTGTAAATATGTTGCGAAAGGAAAATATCAAACTAATAGTCCCTCTTGCAGCGTTTTTAATCTTAATACTATCAGTAGGGGGTTATTTTCTTAACCAATCTAATATGGATACTCATTATGAAACAGATTATGATAATCAGTTACTTTCTTTGACTTTTGATGATTTACTGCAAACTGAAGCGGATGCTTTTTTAAACAAGACAGCAAACAGTGCTCAGCAGAATGTGAATAATCTGAAAGAAGCCCAGAAAAGGTATCAAAGAATGCAAAATATAACAAAGGACGCATCACTATGGAATAATGAAATGATAAATGATGCAACATCGGATATAAAGAAGGAATATGCACAAGCTTTAGGGCAATATATAAACCTTAAATTGAGTTATTATGATGAAATGGAATTGGGGATAAAATCTAGCATAAATGGAAATAGTAAGGAAGCCCAAAAACACTACCAAAATGCTAAGAATTTAGTTCCAAAGATACAAAGTCAAGAAAATCTGCTTACAACAATCAATAACAAAGATACTCAATTCAAACAGTATGTAGGCCAAAAAATAGCAAATTCTAAAGAATATGCAAAGTATAATCAGGAACAAGGAGAATTAATGACATTTCCATTTGGAGTGCCTGATTCGTAATATTTTAATTTCTATTTTAAATGGATTTAGGTTATTGTCTAGATCTAATTAGAAGGTATCAGAAATTTTTTATTAGTTTTAGAGATCTATCTCAACGTTCTCTAAAAAGTTTGAAAAATTCCTGACAGTCTTTTTAAGGACCCTGAAACCTTCTTTATCATTTTTAACACCTTCAAGGGAGTCCTGTGACCAGAAGGTCGCCCCTAAATTGGCCCCAAATGCGCCGCCGCTTACTGGAACTGCCCCGTTAAGTATATAAAAAGTGAATATTTGCTGGATTACAAGTTCCTGGCCGCCGTGTCTATCGCCCCCGACTGAAATGGCCATACCAACTTTTCCCCTCAAAAAGTTAATGTCTGCAGCGCCCATAGCTCTTGTTCTGTCCATAACCATTTTTAACTGGGCACTGATCCCTCCATTATAACATGGAGAAGCAAATACAAGTCCATCCGCCTCACGGATTAAATCATAGACTTTATACATATCATCTTTGATTATACATTCCTTTTTCTTTAGACAGTAATTACAGTGTCTGCAAGGACTGATATCCTTTCCCCTGACGCTGAAAAAATTTGTCTCGAATCCTTTATCCTCAAGCATGCTTAAAGCTTCATTTAAAACATAGTCTGTGGCCTGTTTTCTTGGACTTCCGCATATACCTACTATCATTATTAACTCTCCGAGTATAATGTATGTAACCAGATAGAATTTGTGTGTGGAAATTTCAATGGAATTTCCAGTTTAAATAACCTTATAATAAATAGGTTCTTTTTAATTAAAATATTATAACTATTTTTCACTTATATTTTCAACTACAAAGTTTTCAGTTATCCATAAACCTATCACGTTTAAATCCGGAAATAAATTCTTAATCTGTTTTACTGCAGTATTAATCTGATTTTTATGTGTTAAATCATCAACAGGATTTGCAGCACAGTCATAATGTCCAACTACGAAAATATTTTTAGATCCATGCCCTGAAATCGAAACTTCAACATTTTTTAGGATTTCATGGATATCTGAATTTTCAGCGGCTAAAAATCCGTCCATTCCAGCTTTAGTTATCATATCTACATATTTTACGTTATAATTTTCAGTAATCCAGTTAATTGCAGGTAGTTGTACTCTTCCGTCTATACAGTTCAGGCAGGTGGCAAAGGTCATTGCATTTCCTCCGGGACTATTAAATGCTTAAAAATAGTGAAAATATTGTTTAGTAACTTAAAAAAAGTAGTTGAGCATAGCAGAGCTATGCTTTAAAAAATAAGTTAAATTGCTTCGTCTTCATCAAGAGCAAGTCTCATGGTGTCAGGGTCTTGAGGCATGTGGGCTAAGAAGTCTTCAGCTGCACGCCTTACATCTCTGGAACCTATGATATACCTTCCAACGATAATGATGCTTGCACCGCTTGTAAGTGCCTTATCCACTTTGTCAGGTGTTATTCCGCCTGCAACAGCAACAAGTCCGTTTTTACCAAGGATTTCTTTGATCTGGTTGATGTTACCCCATTCTGTTACTTCTGCTTCAGCTTCTCCACGTTCTTTTGCAGCGGTTTCTAAGTCAACATTTCTGTGTAACAGGACAATGTCAGGTTTAAATCTTAATGACTGGAGTTTTTCAACGAAGTTTTCCACGTTCATCATGTCCAGTATGGAATATATTCCCTGTTTCATTGCTTCGTGAATTGCTTTTTCGATGGATTCGACGGTTCCGAGTCCAGAGATTGCAACAGCATCAGCAGTTTCGTCTGCAGCTATTTTAACTTCTACTCTTCCGACATCGAGGGTTTTAAGGTCTGCAATTATAAATGCGTCTTTTCTGAGTTCTCTGATTTTGCTTATAACTCCAACACCGAATTTTTTAATAAGTGGTGTTCCAGCTTCAAGCAGTATTCTTTCACGGTTTGGAAGGCTGTTTATTATCCTTTCAACATCATCAAAGTTGTCTAAGTCGAGCGCAACCTGTAAGTATGGTGGGTTCCATAGTTTTACTACTTTAAAGCCCATTATAGGGTGTGCACCACGGTCTTTTTCAGCTAAAACTTTTCCAACTGATGGGTATCCTTCCATCGCTCTTCTTATTGCCAATTTTGTTGCTCCGTAGTTGTACTGATAAATTTTACGATAATCGCTTGCTTCAGGGTGTATGAAAACTGAAGCGAGTATTACTAAATCTTCTGCTTTGTCTTCAGGAATTAATCCTTCTTGAACTGCGTCTGCTACTGCTCTACTTACTGCAGTCTGAGCAGGGCCGAATATTTTCTCTGCATCGCACAAATCTTTCACAGTTACTTTAGGTATAATTAATGTGGCAGGTTTTGTAAGTAAGTTAGGCCTTATAACTGAAAGTAATGGTGTGTGTCCTATTGATAGTTGTGTTAAATTATTTACAAATGCTGTACCAGCAGGGCCGTTTTTGTCCCCAATTACTAGATCAACGTGAGCTACTTCATTTCCGCTTCCTATTAAAGCTTCTCCTATATGATACATAATTATTATCCTCCTAGATTAGTCTAAAATAATGTATTGAATTAGTGTAAATATAGTTTTAGTTTTTTAAAATCATAAATGTTAGTTTAATATTTTTATTGTAATGGGTGTGAATCTATTTCTAGTTTTCTGTTAATTTAAATTGTGATGGGGAATCATCAACAATTTAAGTTCCGTTTTTAAAAACTGAAAATAAGATTATATTTCTAAATAAAATAAAAAGAGATGGGTTAATTACCCTCAAAAACCGTTAAAGATTTTCGAGAGGATTAATCCACAAGGTTGCCGTTTATAAAGTCGTCATAACCTTTAAGGTCCAGCATTCCGTGTCCTGAGAAGTTAATTATAATATTTTTCTCTTCTCCGGTCTTTTTACATTCCAGTGCTTCGTCCATACCTATTTTTATGGCGTGACAGGTTTCTGGAGCTGGGACTACACCTTCGCATTTTGCAAATGTGGTTCCGCTCTTGAAGATATCTCCCTGTTTTACTGAACGGGCTTCTACAAGTCCTTCATGTACGAGTAATGATACCAGTGAGGACATTCCGTGGTAACGTAATCCTCCAGCGTGTACAGATGGAGGTACGAAGTCGTGTCCAAGTGTGTACATTTTTAAAAGAGGTGTTAAACCTGCGGTGTCACCAAAGTCGTATTTGTACTCTCCTTTTGTAAGGGTTGGGCATGATGAAGGTTCTGCTGCTATGAATTTACAGTCAATTTTTTCGTCAATTTTATCTTTAACGAATGGGAAAACTGCTCCTCCGAAGTTACTTCCACCGCCTACACATGCAACAATTACATCAGGGTCTTCTCCAACAATTTCCATCTGTTTTTTGGTTTCAAGACCAATAACTGTCTGGTGGAGGAGAACGTGGTTTAAAACACTTCCAAGGGAATAATAAGCTTTTTCATCCTGTAGTGCGTCTTCCATAGCTTCTGATATTGCAATTCCAAGTGCTCCTGGGTGGTCTGGGTTTTCACTTAATATTTTTCTTCCAAATTCAGTTTTATCACTTGGGGAAGGTATAACATCTCCATCGTATATCTGCATGATGGTTTTTCTGTATGGTTTTTGCTGGAATGAAACTTTAACCATGTAAACAGTACAGTCCATGTCCATCATTGAACATGCAAGTGATAATGCTGTACCCCACTGCCCTGCACCTGTTTCTGTTGTAAGACGTTCAACACCGTCTTTTTTAGCATAGTATGCTTGTGCAATGGCTGTATTTAATTTGTGACTTCCAGTTGGGGAAGTATCTTCTCTTTTGTAGTATATTTTAGCTGGGGTGTCCAGGTAGTCTTCAAGACCAGTTGCCCTGAATAGTGGGCTTGGCCTCCCAATCATTTTATAAACTTTTCTTACTTCTTTTGGAATTTCAATCCATCGTTCTGTGGACATTTCCTGTTCTAAAACGCCTTTAGAAAATACTTTAGGCAGATTTCCTAGCTGCTGTCCTTCCTCGGTCTGTGAAGGCGCGGGAAGTTCTACAGGCAGGTCTGCTGCTATATTATACCATTTTTTGGGTATGTCTTTAGAGGATAGTGTAACTTTATACATTAAAAATCACCATTTAATTTTATTAAGACCATATACTCCGTGATATTATTAAATCTTTGTTGTACACATCTGTACTTTAATAATTATGGATTTTATATTATGAATAAGTTTTGGTTTTTGATTATAAAAACAATATACTAAATTAGCATTAGTGGGGCCATCAAGATGCATGATCCAAGAATAAGATCCATTAAAATTAGTGATTTTGGCATTTTATAGGTCAGTATATGTGGGTATCTCTAAGTGCGAAGGGAGATATAGGGTAGATAACTCACTTTTTTTCTGTAGGTATGGTAAAGTAAAATGTCGAACCTACACAGGGCTCTGATTCAACCCATACCCTTCCTCCATGGCGGTCTATAATTCTTTTAACAATTGCTAAACCTATCCCTGTGCCATGATATTCTCCAATAGCATGTAACCTCTTGAAAACTTCAAAAATTTGATTACTGTATTGCTCTTCTAACCCAATTCCATTGTCACTGATTGAAAAAATATATTCACCATCTTCTTTTCTGGCTGAGATATGAATTTTAGGCTTTAATCCTTCCCTGTGGAATTTAAGTGCATTTCCAATTAAATTTTGGAATACACGCACCATCTGATCTTTATCTGCAAAAGTTACTGGAAGTTCATCACTTGTAATTTCAGCATCAGCTTTACTAATTGCAGTTCCTAAATTACTTAAAGCATAGTTCAAAGCATCTTCAGATTCAAATTCTGTAAATTCATGTCCTCGGGTTCCGACACGTGAGTAATCAAGCAAACCCTGAATCATCTGCTTCATCCTCCGGGAACCATCAACCATAAACTCAATGAATTCATCAGCATCTGGATCTAGTTTATCTTTGTAACGTCTTTCGATTAATTGGGCGTAGCTGGCAATGGTTCTAAGAGGCTCCTGCAGGTCGTGGCTGGTAATGTAAGCAAAACTTTCTAATTCATTATTAGAGCGTTCTAATTCTTCTATAATTTCTTTTAACTTTTCTTCCGATTTTTTACGGGTTGTGATATCGGTCATAAAGCCTTCTAATAAAGGATTTCCATCATTATCATTTCCAAGATCTCTAAAAGAGAGATCTCCAATTATTATTTCTCCATCTTTGCGCCTGTAACGATTTTCAGTTTTAAACCAGGCTTTCGCTTTCAAAGCAGATTCTAAAAAACCAGGTCTTAAATTTTTATTAACATAAATAACGTCTGCAATAGATGTTTTGTTAACGGTTGAAATTAAATCCTCTGGAGAATCATAGCCTAAAAGCCTTGCGAGCTCAGGGTTAACATCAATATATTTTCCATCTAATGTTGAATGAAAAATACCTACAGGTGCATTTTCATATAAAGAACGATATTTTATCTCTTTTTCCTTTAAAATTTTATAAGCCTCTTCTAATTCTAGTGTACGCTCTTTAACCTGTTCTTCGAGGTGATCTAGAGTATATTTTAATTCTATTTCAGCTTGTTTACGTTTTAAAGCTTCAACAAAAGCAACAGAAAGAGTTTCAATGTTATTTTTATCCTGTTCAGTGTAGCCTCCTTCTTTATTCGCTAAAGCAATCAACCCTATTGTTCTATTGCCCTGTTTTAGTGGAACTCCTAAGAATGATTTGATTGGAGGATGTCCTTCAGGGATACCGCGTCTATCCGGGTCTGAATCAGGGTCATTCACGATTTGACTTTTCCCTTCTGTCACTGTTCGTCCCCAGTAACTTACAATTTCCATATTACTTATTAATTCCCGTGATTTTTCAAGATTGGTTGTACATGCGTCCCATCCTGGAGGACTTATAGCAAGGTCATCTAAACGTCCATTTTCATTAACTTCACCTATAAAACTGAAATCACTGTCTGTTAGTTCTTCTGCAACTTCAAGACACTTTTCTACAACATTTTCAACAGTTTCACAGGTCAAAGACTCTTTAAATACTTTGTTAATGCCATTTAATAGTTTATTTTGCCTGTTAATTTGCATTTCAGAGTTTTTACTTTCTGTAATATCGTAGTAAGTGCAGATAATCATGTTATTGCGGTTATTTTCATTTAACAGGGGTTCAGCACTCACCAACATCCAGGTAAGTCTATTAGCTCCGGGATTCCGCACACCGACAAGCTGATTCATTACAGGTTTACCTGCTATCGCTGCTTTTCGTACGGGGTGCTCATTAACGTGTAATAATTTACTATTTTCATTATATACTTCCCAACGACTCCAATCTTGACTGTTAACGTTTAATATATCTGATTCCTTGTCTAAACCGAAAATTCGCATAAATGAGGGATTAACTACTGCAAATTTACCGCCTTCATCTATCAATGCTATTCCTGACTGTAAATTTTGAATGAGCACTTTGAACTGGGCTTCACTTTCTTTCAATGTATTTTCAGCTTCTTTACTTTCAGTAATATCTTGAATTTGAACCAAAAAACTAGAATCCGCAACAGAGACACTCCAATCAATAAAAGCGATCCCTGACTTTACAGGAACATAAAACCCTTTATTTTTTATATTATCATAATTTAATTGGGACTGAAAATTAATTAGCCCATTTTCAAGTAACTCTACCTTCCTGGAGGCAATATGGGGGTTATCAAATAAATTAACTTTTTTAAAATCATCTATAGAATCAATACCTGCTATTTTTAAGGCAGTAGGGTTAGCATCAATTAAGTTCCCTTTTTTATCATAACAAAAAATGCCGATGGGGGATTTATCGAATATTTCCTTGAATATATTGTCTTTTTTATTCAAATATAGCTCTCCCATCAAATGATAATTAATATTATCCGATAAATTAGAAAGAAGTTAGTATTATTTACTTGTTTTTAAGATTTAAAACTTTTTAATTGGTTTTGTAATGGGGGTTAATATTTTTATAATTTAAGTTTTTTTAGTTTTAAAATAGTAATTTAAATAAATTTAAGATTTTAACCGCTAAAATAAGATTTAAAATGCATGAAGTAGGGTGTGGGGGGCGAATTTTTTTATTTAAATCTGGAATTAACGTGGAAATTAATAGTAGTGGAAAATGATCCGCCCCTCGATTTTAATATTTAGGGTTTGAGGTATCATACTTTTTGGCACTAAAAAAAGTTTTACTGTTAAAATTGGGCGTGTAAATTTGTTAGAGATTTATAGAATTCGTTAAAATCCGAAAATGTAATTTTCAAACTTTAAACAATAGTTATAGCGATTTAAAATAAAAAAAAGAAAGAATTTAGGTTTATCACCCTGTTTTAAACTTAAAAACATAACTTTTAGCTAAATTGTTTCCTGCAGCATCTTTAACAGCGTAATATGGAATGTAAACCTGGTACCATGTGTAACCATATCTCCTTAAGTTCATTTTAAGGGTCAATGTGTTACCGCTTATTTTTTTAGTTATTGCGGCTATTTTACCGGTTTTCATGTTTTTAATGTAAATTTTGGACCATTTAGTGCTTGCTTTGATGTTTTCGCTGAACTTAATGGTGATAGCAGCTGTTCTTGAATATCTTGTAGCTCCGTTTTTAGGATATGTTGAGGTTATTTTTGGCGCTGTTTTGTCAATGGTGTATTTTTCTGTGTAAACTGGGGATTTATTCCCTAATTTATCGATTGCAATGAATTTCAATGTGATTGTGGATGTTATTGAAATTGGCCCTGTGCATAGTTTACTTGCTGTAGTTGGTGTGCTTCCGTCTGTAGTGTAGTAAATGCTTGCAACTTCGTTTGTCATCAAATTAATAGACTTGCTGGTATTGTAAGACCCAGTTTTGTAGTCTGCCCATGCAATAGGAGCTGTTTTGTCAATAGTGTAGCTTCTGGTGTAAACATCTGATGGATTTCCTGCGGCATCAACTGCATAGAATTTTAAAGTAGTTGTGGAGTTTATATTAATCGGTGAAGTGTATTTCACACGTGTACTGCTGGTTGTAGGGTCAGATCCATCTGTAGTGTAGTAAATTGTTGTGTCGCTGTCGTCATCTTTAGCAGTTAAAGTGACAGTTTGTGCAGTGTTAAATGCGCCGTTATCAAGACTGGCATTTGCTGTTGGAATACTGCTGTCAATTGTATAAGTTTGATTAAATATTGGGCCCCAAACGCCGAATTCGTTGACTGCAGCAGATATGAGTGTTGTTGTTTTGCTTATTTCGATTGATCCGGTGTAAGGAGTACTTGCCGTAGTGGGTATAGTTCCATCTGTGGTGTAATAAGTTGTATAAGTACTGCCTGGACATTTAGTAGTTAAAGTGACTGTTTGAGAAGTTTTATAGGCTCCTCCTTTAATATCAGCAGTTATCAGCGGTATTGTGGAATTGATTATATAGTTTTGAGTGTAAACTGGGCTCCAGTGATTTGCAGGGTCAACTGCGGAGAATTTAAGAGTTGTATTGCTGTTAAGAGTTATTGGAGCAGTATATGCAGTTCGAGTAGTGCTTGTTTGTGGGTCAGATCCGTCTGTGGTGTAGTAGGTTGTTGTTGTGCTGCTGTCAGGGTCTTTTGTGGTTAAGGTAATAGTTTGTGGAGTGTTAAATGTGCTTCCAGCAGGATTGACAGTTACGGTTGGACTTTTAGTATCAACTGGTTTATCTAAACTTTCTAATGCATTTATAAGAGCATTTGCATCGGTTGCTTTTTGAGCTGTGGAATCATAGGCGTAAGTTTCGTAGATTATAGTGGTTATCCCTTTATTTTTAATTGGTTCTGTGACATATTTGGGGCTTGTTGGATTTGGAGGAGTATATATCAATAATTTGGATGCTTTTGAGTTGATTAATTTCATTTGACTGATTATTTCATTGGCGTATTTTGTAGTAGTCGTGGTTTTTGAAATAGGGTACAAGAACCTGTAATATTTGTATCCGCTCTGTGCACCGTGGTTTTCGTGGTTATCTATCACTAGTATGGGGTGTTCTTTAGAAACATCGGGAACTATAAATTTCTGGCCTAATAGCTGTCCGTTCATCCTTCCTTTGCTGTAATCGCTGGCATCTTTAGTTACATGAATATAGTAAAGGACATATCTTTTAGTGAGTTGGGATGATTTACTTGTTATGGCATTGTAAATGGCAGTGTGTATTCCATTTTCTTGAGGATGCATGCCAATTATAACGACAATGGTCTGGTTAGAGCTCTTATTTCCGTAAATTTTCTTTTCCACGTATCCATAACTTGTTTTGCCTATTATATTGGGATTTGAGGTGACAGTTGCCCATGATTTTACCGTAACGCTGCTTGGTAGAACTTTGTTGGTATTGTAGTAGCTCAAAACCTGTGAAAACATGTAAATCATTGATTCGTAGCGAATGGTTTTTCCTGTACTGGTTTGAGTAACATAATTAGGTGCACGTCCGTTTTTGTCCATGTAAGACCTTACACGATTTGCCATGTCTAAGTATTCTGCTTTGCTGATGGTCTGTGTTGTGATGGTTTCTGAAGGAGAAGATGCTTTTCCAAAGCTTTTTATTGTAATTGCAGTGTTTGAACCTTTGTTGATGTTTACTACTGCTGATGTTGAGACTCCTAAATAATTAGACATGTTCACATTATTTCCAGATATATTTACGCTGCCTGGAAGCTTGTGGTTTGTATCTACATAATTTTTAACAGCAGTTGACGAATTGGCAACCTGATTAGGCGTAACACTTGCTGCCGAAACGGTGCTGACAGTTATAAAAAAAGCTAAAACAAATAATATTAACATTAAATAACTTTTACGTATTTTTTCCGCCCCCTTTGCATATTAAAGTTAAATAATCTTTTATTTTCATGCAACACTTGGTTGTCATGTATACCCATTTTTTAAATATAATACTGTAAATTTATTATATTTTTATAGATTTGTTGAAAATCTATTATGGGAATAATCTTATTTTTGGATTCATATTTAAATTTTGTTATATAATAAAATTTAGTAATAAATGATCAAGGCATAGTTAATCACATTTATGCAAATTCTAGATTAAACATGCTAATTTCATGTATAAATGGATTTAAACAACTTAATACTTAATTAAACTTGTACAATTAATTTAGTGGAGATATTAAAAAATATAATATCTAAAAAGTTTAAAATACAAAAAGAGAATGTTGATTAAATATTTATTCGGCGTATTAATTGTTCAACAAATTATTTCCTGAATACTGAACAGGTACTTAATATAAGCATGTATCCAATTTGATGCTTTATTATAATATAAAATCAAATATACTAACATGAAGATTTTAACCATTGACGTAGGTTTAGGTACTCAGGATATCATGTTTTATGACAGCAAAGAGTCCATTGAAAATTCTCCAAAACTTGTAATGCCCTCTCCAACCAGGATAATCGCAGATAGAATAGCCGAATCAGAGGGAGATTTATTTATAAAAGGCGAAACTATGGGCGGAGGATTTATAACTAAAGTTGTAAAGGAACATTTAAAAGATCACCGGGTTCTCATGACGGAAAATGCTGCAAGGACCATAAGAGACAATTTGGATTATGTAAAGTCGTTAGGGGTGGAGATAGTACCCTTTTCTGAAGCAAAAAAATATTCAGATTTAACTCAAATAGAGTTTAAAGATGTTGATCTGGATGCCATAAAAAGTGCACTGGCTGAATTCGATGTAGATCCAAGTTTTGATTATTTAGGGGTAGCTGTCCAGGATCATGGATATATGGAAGGTGTTGGAGATAGAGATTTCAGATTCATGAAAATAAGGGAAAAACTGGACGTTCCAAAAGGGCCAGAAGAGTTTGCATATTTTGGTGAAGCTCCATCTTATTTTACAAGGATTAATGCAGTATTGAGGTCATTTAACAATTATAAAACTGCTGTAATGGATTCTAAATTTGCGTCTGTCTGCGGTGCAACATGTGACAGGTATGTAAAGACCCTTGAAAAGTTCATAGTTATGGATATTGGAAATGGGCATACTCTGGCGGCAGCATTTGACGGGGGAAAAATAGTGGGTGTATTTGAACACCATACCAGTAATATGACACCAGATAAGATAGATCTATTTGTTAATAAGCTTGCAGATGGAACTATAACTCATGAAGAAGTACATGAAGATCACGGGCATGGGGCATGGTCTTTAAAACCAATAGGTGATTTTGAAGCTATAGTTGCAACAGGGCCCCGCAGAAACGTTTTAGAGAAAACAGATTTTAATGTGCATTACGCAGCTCCTGCAGGGGATGTGATGATGACAGGACCTGCTGGACTTATAAAAGCCATTCGATCTAAAAATGGTTAATTTTTATGTATCTAAGGATGTATGCGTCTGAAAAATATAAATAAGGGGATTTATAAATGATATTAGATCCACATATACATAGTACGTACTCTAGTGACTCAACAGCACGTCCTAGAGATATAATTAAGAAAGCCCGAAGTATAGGGCTAGATGCAATTGCTATAGCTGATCATAACAGCATTAAAGGCTCAATGGTCGGAATTGAAGAATCTAAAGGCATGGAAGATTTCATAGTACTGCCTGCAATGGAAGTAAGCAGCAGCAAAGGCCATATAGTATCAATAGGAATAAATGAAGAGATAAAAAGAGGATTGTCTCCTGAAGAAACAGTTGAAGCAATAAGGGAAGCTGGTGGAATTGCCATTGCTCCACACCCATTTGTGCGTTACAGGGAAGGATTATGTGATAGGATCAAAAAGTTAGATATAGATGCTATGGAAACATTAAATTCAAGGTATATCTTCGGATATTCCAACTGGAAGGCAAAAAATCTTGCTGAGGAAAGGGGAATACCTCAAATTGGTGCAAGTGATGCGCACTTCCTGGGCGCAATTGGAAGCTGTGTTACAGAATTTGACGCTGATTTTTCTGTTGATAGTATAATAGAGGCAATTTTATCTGGAAAAACCAATGTATTTGGAGATAGAACTCCCCTGCCTTTGATAATAAAGGAAGTTATCAATAAGAAGATTAAGCGGATTTAAAAGTTATGGAGTAGCATAACTTTAGATATGGCCTAAGAAATGATGTAGTACGAGATAAATGCACTAAAACTTTAGAAAAGTTTAAAATAATCTTTGACAATTTAATATTCAGTGTTATAATCATTGGACTGAGAGGGGAAAACCATGGTTTCAAACGAAGAAATAAAGAGAAGACTGGAATTGAGGAGGAAAGGCATAAATCCAGATGAAGAACTTAATAAAGCAGATGAAGTTATTTGCTCAAAATGCCACACTGTAAACCTTGAAAACGCGAAGTTTTGCATCGGTTGCGGAAATGAATTAAATAAACCCCCTGTATATACTCTTAAAATAAATGAACCTAAGTCTAACTTGATCGTGTGTCCGGGCTGCGGAGCTGAAAATAAAATAGATTCCAAATTTTGCACCGGTTGTGGAAGCAACTTACTGGAAAGTAGCGTAAACACATCTGAAGCGGATGAAATTGACATGAATTCTCTTATTTGTCATAAATGCGGCTTTAAGAATAATCCCGGTTCTAAATTTTGTATTGGCTGCGGAGCTAGCTTAAAAGAAGCCCCAAATAAAAACGCAAGCTCATTTGATATGGAAATGGACAATGAAAAAGAAGTCCTGTTAACTATAAAAGATGGGAATGATAAAGAAGCTGCGTTAGATACAGAAATCGATAGTGGATCTAATGGTAGAATGGAAGATATTCCTGAACAGGCTGCAGAAGTCACTATTCTTGATGAAATTAAAAAAGCAAAAGAATTACTTGATATGGGTGCTGTATCTGAAGAAGAATACCAAAAAATTAAAAGTAAATATCTTGATAAACTGGGTTAACAGTTTAAGAGAAACAAAATCAATTTTTTAATGATTAAAAAAGCTTGTTTAAACAGTCACTGCAAAATCCCGGGCCTTTAATATCAGTTTCTACAACACTGTTGCTGAAATGCATCACGCAAAGGTGATTTTTGCAGTGGGGAAGCCCAAAAGTATGGCCTAACTCGTGTACAGCTTCTGTTAAGATTCTTTTTAAAAATAATTTTTTATTGGGACTTTTTAATCTATTTACAGATATTATTGCAAAATTTCCAGGATATTCAGCTTCTCCAAGGACAAAATTTATCCGTGAAGCATATAAATCTACATTTGTTACTCCCAGAATATGATTAGAATCTCTTTTTAGGATATTCATCATAGAATAAAGGATTTCTGTTGAATGGTACTGGTCTCTAGATGGGTTATAAGATCTTTCAGGTATCTCTAAGATATCATTTGATACATGGCAGCTAATGCCAAATATTTTCTCTAGGGGCTTTTCCAGCATCCTGAGAAGCTTGTTTTCTACTGTTCCAATGGACTGTATGAGAATTTCCATGGTATATTATTTATCCTTTTTTATACATAATATGTAGTAGGAATAATTCATATTGGAGGTTTTCAAAATTCATTCTGAATTTTGGAGGTTGAAGGAAATTTTATAAAATTTCCAAAACCCAAAAATCAAAGTAAGCAAAACTAAAGTTTTGCACCCCAAAAACGAAGTTTTTGAGGGATTTGGGAGGTAAATCTATGGTCGAAAAAATGTTATTAGCTACAGATAATTCCAAACAGGCGGAAAAAGCTGGAGAAGAAGCGATTTCAATGGCAAGTTTGGGGGGCACTATCATTGTTTTATATGTAATTGATGCAGATTACTTGAATGCATTACCACAGCAGGATTTAAGGGATCAGCTTAATGAGAACTTAAAAAAAGAGGGAAAAGAGGCTGTTGAAAAGTTTAAAGAAAGGATAGAAGAGGAACAGTGCGCAGGTACATGTCCAAATGTTAATATTATCACCATGATTAAAGAAGGCAGACCCGCTGATATTATAATTAAAACTGCTGAAGAGGAAGGTGTAGATCAGATAGTACTTGGAAAATCTGGTAAACACGGTATAGAAAAATTCTTGATTGGAAGCACCGCTGACAGAGTGGTGAGGAAAGCGAAGATCCCTGTCAATGTGGTCTCTTAATAAGCTGAAAATTGAGCATTAGGTTAAATTTATAAATTTTAATTTAATTTACTTTTTTAGTAGCTATATAAAAAAACTTAAATTATTCAAATTTCTATTAAATCTATGCTTTCAGATATTTCAGAGTTCATACAGCAAAATTTCCTGTACACTCATCCAGGATATACCATTTTAAATACAGTAGTTTTTGGAATTATACTTGGAATTGCTGTTATACTGATTATAAAGATGTTTAAATACATTAAAAAGGATCCAAAAGATCTTTTCATCCCTTTAGTTCCATTCATATTCTTTGGATCAAGTGCAAGGGCACTTGTAGATAATGGAATTTATCCCCTTGTCCTGTGGCTTGTCACGCCAGGAATATATATTTTAACAGGTTTTGCAGCAATTGCCGCGCTATTGATATCTGTTTATGTGGAAAAGAAAACTAAATTTGATTACAGGTACTTCATACTGATTGTGGGAACTATTTTGTGTATTCCTAACATTTTAAGTATTAACCATCTAAATTGGGTTACATTTTTTGAGGTTGTTGGAACATGGGCAGTAATGACTTCAATATTTGCACTTATAGGAAGAAAATGGACTCTTTTAAAGGATAAATTTAATTTAGGAATTCTTTCAGCCCATTTATTTGATGCATCAGCAACTTTTATAGCAATTGATTTTTACGGCTATGGTGAGCAGCATGTTCTTCCAACTGCACTTATGAATATTACTGGGACAGCAGCGGTGATGTTTCCTTTAAAAATAGGAGTTATATTAGCAGCTCTTTATGTTATAGATGAATATGTTGAAGATGATACCATTAAAAATATGTTAAAGCTGGCTATATTCATTTTAGGACTTGCACCAGGTCTTAGAGATTTCTTGAGCTTAAGTATAGGTACATAATTCTTTTTGGTTTTTAAAAAGGGCTCCCTATCTTTTTAAAAGTTGATTATTTTTTTATTTTATGAATTAGTATTAACAGAACTAAACTAAAATATAAATGTTTAATTTAATTATATTAATAGGGTGATTGGGTGGATTACGAAGGTGGCAGAGATAAAATAAATGATAAGAATAATAACAAATTTCAAAAAGAGGGATATGCTGAAGATAAAATTTTAAAATCTCCTGTAAGTGGAGGGGATAAGTATAAGGCCTCTAAAGAAGCTATTCCTTTTACTCCACCAGAAGATGTAAAGCTTTACCATTATAATATTAAAAAACCTTTTAAATCATTTAGAAAAATATATGCTCGTTCATATAACTCTTGGGAGTCAGATGCAGCTATAAATGACATTAATGAAAAACTAAAAGAAAAAGCTTCGAATTTAGGCGCCAATGCTATAATTAATGTTAGTTATGAAAAAGGAATTTTGACTTTATTTCGAGGAATCAGAGGTATTGGGCAAGCAGTTTACATAAAAGATCTGGAAAATATAGAAAAAACTTATCCTGCAGGAAATACTTTTCTACTGATTTATGGCTTCTTCTGGTTAATATGGGGATTATTAGACTTTTACAACTATTATAAACTTTTTCTTGTTCTAATTGGGCTTTCTATGATAATTTACTGTGTTTTTGCTCGGCGTGATTATATAACTAAAACTTTTTTACTGGCATTTTTAAGTATCATAGTCATCGGTGGATTAATGTGGGGCAATTATATTCTTAAAAATGGTATTCAATTATCCAGTTTTGGGTTTTATTTAGGCACAGGTGTTTTTACAGCTCTATTGATTAGCTTTGTTTATTCGTATCTTAAGAAACGATCATAACATAGTTAAGGATGATGGGGGAGGGCATTATGTTCAACTTATGGAAAAAGATATAACTCCGATTAATATGTTGAAGTTAGCCATATTCATTTTAGGATTTGCACCTGGTCTTAGAGATTTCTTGAGCTTGAGTATAGGCACATAATTGCCTTTGGGCAGTCAGGATCAAATATAAATTCTCTATAATTGAAAATTCAAAAGTAAATAAAAAAGAATTAGTTAATCAAATTTAAAAATCAAACTTAATTTATTGGTGTCAACGTATTGAATGAAAGTTTCAGTAGATCCTAACTGTTCTCTAATTTCATCAATAGCTTCATTAGGAATTAGCGTATGTGGTGAAACAGATAATTCAATTGTTATGTTGGATTTCTCGTAATTAATTTTTATATAATGGTTTAATTCTAGAGAATGAGCTTCACTTATTTCAAGAACAATATTATCAACTTCATGTATTATATCAAGTTCTTTATCACTAATTTTCTCATTCATTTCTTTTAACCAGTCAATATCTTCTTTAAACGTAATATCGCCCCATTTATTTGTTAAAATATGGTGTTACATGATGATTCTATTTCCAATGATTTTAAATTTTTGCAAAGTTTTTTTCAATTTACACTAATTTTCATATATTTTCAATGAAATTTACTCAAATTTTGCATGATCTAATTCGTGAGCTGCTGATTCTGTGACTCTTCGTATGCTCATAAAATCAGGACGGGAGATCATTTTTAATATCTGTTGTTGTCATACTTATTGTGTAAATTGTTTAAAGCAAAAGGTATAGATTGTACCTGAACAATTTACAAATTGCCAAACCAAAAGGAGAAATAAGTTATGTATATAGAAAAAGTAAAAAACGAGATGAACCTGCCGGAAACGGTGAAAATATTTGACACAACGCTAAGAGACGGCGAACAAACACCAGGGGTTGCAATGACTGTAGATGAAAAGATACGAATTGCAAAAAAGCTTGATGAACTTGGGGTTAATGTAATAGAGGCCGGATTCCCTGCTTCATCAAGTGGTGAAGTAGAAGCAGCTGGTGAAATCCTTAAAATGGGGTTAAATGCCCATATTTGTGGTTTGGCAAGACCATTAAAAGGTGATCTGGACGCAGCAATTGATGCTGACGTGGATTACATACATACATTCATTGGTACATCTCCCCTTCACAGAGAATTCAAACTTAAAATGAGTAAGGAAGAAATTTTAAGTAAGTCTGTCGATGCAGTAGAATATATAAAAGATCATGGTATAATAGCTGAATTTTCAGCAGAAGATTCTACAAGAACAGAACTTGATTATTTAAAGGAAATTTATAATGCAGTTGAGGATGCAGGTGTGGACTGTATCAATGTTCCAGATACAGTAGGTGTTATGGTCCCAACTTCTATGAACTGGTTTATAAGAGAACTTAAATCGGAACTGAAAGTTCCAATTAGCGTGCACTGCCATAACGACTTTGGACTTGCAGTTGCAAATTCACTTGCCTCTGTGGAAGCTGGAGCTGACCAGGTTCATGCAACTATTAATGGATTAGGTGAACGTGCTGGAAATGCGTCCCTGGAAGAAGTTGTAATGGCTCTTATTACTCAATACGACTTAAAAATGAATATTAAAACTGAGGGTCTTGTAAACCTTTCAGAATTTGTTTCAAGAATTACAGGGGTTAAAATGCCTCCAAATAAAGCTATTGTGGGAGAAAATGCATTTGCTCATGAGGCAGGAATACATGTACATGGGGTGCTTGCAAAAGCGGAAACATACGAGCCAATAACTCCTGAAATGGTAGGCCACACAAGAAGGATCGTTTTAGGGAAACATACCGGTGCAAATGCTATAAAAGCAAAGCTTGAAGAGTATGGAATAGACTTAGATAAGGAACAGTTTAGTAAAGTATTTAATCAGGTTAAAGCGCTTGGAGATAAAGGTAAATGTGTCACCGACGCTGATTTAAGGGCTATAGCTGAAAGTATTCTGGGACGGGCAAAAGAAGAAATAGTAAAACTGGAAGGATTTTCAGTAATGACTGGAAACAGCGTACTGCCTACAGCTACAGTTAAACTAAGCATTAATGGAGAAAGTAAAACCGCTGCAAAAACGGGTGTAGGTCCGGTAGATGCTGCAATAAATGCTATTCAACGTGCTGTAAGTGAAACTGCAGATATAGAACTTCAGGAATATAACATAGAAGCTATAACTGGAGGAACTAATGCTCTTGCTGAGGTATTTGTTATAATGGGAGATAAAGAGGGTAACAAAGCAACTGGACGATCTACAACTGAAGATATTGTCATGGCAAGTGTTGAAGCAGTTCTGGACGCAATAAACAAAATACTGATCTTAAGATAATTTAATTATCTTAAGATAACTCTGATTTAAACCGTACCATTATTTAAAGGATATTTAGATTATATATGTTTTAAAACAGTAAGCAGTGCTGTTTTAACTTTTTTTTATTTTTAAACTATTATTTCTTTAAAATATTAATGCAATTAATTTTAGGATATTTAATAACATAACTATTATAGTGAATAACCAAATTATTGGATCTATAAAAAATGTATTTACGTGCTTTAAACCCTCAAAAAAATCAGAGATTTTTTTGGGGTTCAGGAAAAACACGGTTTTTCCTTCAATTTAATAAATTTAATTAATCTGCCAAAATCTCTCAAACCCAAAGGGGTTTGGAGCACTCAAACACGCAGTGTTTGGTGCATCACAATCAAAGATTGTGATAGCCCTCGAACACGTAGTGTTCGGGGCCACGAAATCAGAGATTTCGATGGCGCGAAACAACGCTGTAAAAAAATGCATGACATTTTTCGACGCCCAAAAAATCTGTGATTTTTGACAGTTTCGCAAGCTTTGATTTTGAAAGCATTTTCTTAAGTCACGATTTTCGAATATACCTCAAATTTATTAAGTTTAAAAGGTTATGTTATTCACTATAAATTTTTATTAATGAATTAAAGTGTTTAAATGATTAAAGTATTAATATGCGTAAATGCAAATGATAGATTAATATTTGTAAAAGATAGAGGCATGTCAATGAGTAACGCAAGAATTCTGGTTGTTGAAGATGAAAGGATTACCGCAGAGGACATAAAGGATGGCCTTAAAAGTCTAGGATATGAAGTACCTGCAGTGGTTCATTCGGGTGAAGACGCTGTTTGTAAAGCGACAGAGCTTCAGCCGGATCTTGTTCTTATGGACATTAAGCTTGAGGGTGAAATGGACGGTATAGAGGCTGCAGGAGAAATTAAAAAGCACTTTGATATACCGGTTATTTATTTGACTGCATATTCAGATGAGGATACTTTAGAGCGGGCAAGAAGGACAGAACCATCGGGTTATATTCTTAAAGAACCTTCTGGATTTGTCCATAAGCCATTTAAAGAGAGTGAATTACATACTATCATTGAATTAACTCTTTACAGGCATAAAATGGAAAAAAATCATGATCAATGGCTTGAGGCAATGCTTGAAAGTGTAAATGAAGCTTTAATTGCCACAGATGAAAATGGAAAAATTAGATTTATGAACCATATTGCAGAAGACATTACTGGATGGATACGAGAAGAAGCTGTTAACCGAGATTTAGTTGATGTTTTTAAAGTTCAAGAGGGTGAATTTGACATCAGCGAATTAAGAGTTGATGTTAGTGATTATTCCATAGATCGGGTCATGTTAAACGATAAAAATGGGGTAAAAATTCCAGTTAGAGCCAATTTAAGTCATATTACTGATAATAAAGGAAATATAAATGGAATGACTTTAGTTTTCTGTAATTTAACATAATTATTTGAAGTATAGGGGGTAAAATATGGCAGCCGCTCAAATTATGGTTGTTGAAGATGAGAGGATTACCGCAAAGGATATACAAAATGCATTGGAAAGTGCGGGATATGGAGTTGCTGATTTAGTTTTTTCTGGTGAGGATGCGGTTCGTAAGGCAGGAGAGCTTCAGCCGGATCTTGTTCTTATGGACATTAAGCTTGAGGGTGAAATGGACGGTATAGAGGCTGCAACACAAATCAGGGAACGTTATGATATCCCCGTAATTTATTTAACTGCATATTCAAGTGCAAGTATTGTGCAGAGAGCTAAAATGACGGAACCTGCAGGATATCTTCTTAAAGAACAGTTTGGCTTTCTTACCAAGCCTTTTGAAGAGAGTGAATTGAACACTACAATAGAAATAGCTCTTTACAATCATAAAATTGAAAAAAGACTTAGAAATCGTGAGCAATGGCTTGCTGCAATACTTAAAAGTGTGAGTGATGCTGTAATAGCTACAGATTCTAAAGGTAGGATTAAATATATGAATCCTGTTGCTGAAGAGCTTACTGGATGGATACAGGAAGAAGCTATAGGTGAAGATCTAGATAAAATATTAAAAATTTTGAGTAAAGAATCTACAAACGTTGAATCTGGGAATATTTCAACTGATTTCTTTGATAAAACGGTAATAAGAGCTAAAGATGGAACTAAATTACTTGTAGGTGGTAGTACTACTCCTATTAAAGATGAAAAAGGTAATTCTGATGGTTTAGCTGTGGTATTTAGAAAGTATAGGTTAAATTAAATTGAATATTAATTTTATTTCACGCTCATGCCAGAATGTTGTGTAAATAATATTGCTTCATTTTCGTGTGTCTGGTTAATTAAATTGTATTTTTTATGTTAAGTCATATATAATCAATTAAAACTACAATTTAACATGAAGTATAACTCATGCACAGGATCATGGACATGTAAAAATCGCAATTTTTACGGTCACAAAATCAAAGATTTTGTGAACATGAGCGTTATTTTAAATATAGATAATAATTGTAAATAATCTGGAAAATATGTTTTGTAAAGGGGTTAATGTGATCTTAAAGGATCTAAATCTCGGGATAAAACTAAAATAGATTTTAAATTGGCTATTATAATTAATGAACTACAAAGACAGAATAAAATAGTTCCTAATTAGTAATACTGGGGTTGGCAATATTAATTCTGATAAAAATATTTAATTTAGTTTTAAAGGCAATTTAAGAGATTTTTTGATTAATATTGTATTATTAATGATTAGTATATTTAATTAGTGGCTGTAATTATTTTATTTTATTGATCCAGGAATTTAAAGTTGAGTATGCAAAACATAAACTATATATATTAATTAAGGAATTATAGTAATATTAGACCAAATTAACATGGTTATTCTTTGGAGGTAAAGTGATGTCAGAGGAAAATGTTGTATACATTGGAAATAAACCCGTAATGAACTATGTTTTAGCTGTCGTAACTCAAATGAACGGCGGAACTTCAGAAGTTATCTTAAAAGCACGTGGAAGGGCCATAAGCAGGGCGGTCGACGTCGCTGAAATAGTAAGAAACAGGTTCATATCGGATGTAGAACTCGGAACTATAGATATATGCACAGAAGAAATCATGAGCAACGAAGGCGCAGCAACAAACGTTTCAGCTATTGAAATACAGCTTACTAAATAATATTCTTGTTAGCTCCAAAAAAGAAACCAGATGGTTTCATTTTCTCTTTTAATTTTAGGTCTTTTTATCAAAACTTATTTTAAAGTATAATATTTTTTTAAAGATTAAGTATTCATTAATATTTTTTAGGTTTATAAAATTAGTATTTAATTTTAGTTTATCATTTAAACATTTAATAATTTATTTGAATTTTACAAAAAAGTTAAAAATTTTCTTATGCTTATCCCTTGAGAATCAAGTTAAATCAAAATAAGGAGGCGGTAATTGATGATTCTCTTAATTTTAAAAAGCTATATTTCCCACCCTCCGTAAGCATAAAAAATTTAATCATCTTAAAAATAATAAAAAATAGGATGAAACTTTAAATTTCATCAACTATTTATTCTTTTTTACGACGTCCTCTTACAGACCTAAATGCTAAAAGTCCTACTATTACTACAATTACGATTGCACTAACGTAGTACATGTAAACTGAAGTTGGGCCTGATTTTTTGTCGTAGTTAAGGGCGTACATGGAACCATCTGCAGCACCTACAAATATGTCATCTCCGTATATTATCGGGGTGCTGAATGCAGAATTAAAGAGGTAGTAACCTGGTGCATAACTCCAGTCTTCTTTACCGCTGTATTTATTTAATACATAGACGGTTCCGCTGTCTGAACCAATTACAATATCGTCTCCCATAAGTGCAGGGGTAGATTTTACGTTACCTACACTGACAGACCATTTCAATGTTCCGTCTCTCATATCGAGGGAAGTTATGTTTCCATTGTCAGATCCTACAAACAGACTGTTGTCGTTTGGATCAAGTAGTGCTGATGATCTTACACTGTCATTAAAGTCATATGACCATTTTATTGACCCATCATTTGTGTTCAGTGCATAGAAATTACCATTGTCTGTTCCAATGTATAATGTGCCGTTGTATATGGCTGGGGAAGATCTCACTGCATTTCCAGTGTCATAAGACCATAATTTGCTACCGTTTGTATTTACTGCGTATACTTTTCCATCATCTGACCCAAAGAATACGGTGTTATTGTAAACTGATGGTGATGATTTCACAGCATTTTCAGTTTGGAACTGCCATTTAAGATCACCATTATCCACATTTAGTGCATATAACCTCTGATCATCTGATCCAAAGTATATCGTTCCATTACTTACTGCTGGGGAGGACTCAATGGAGTTACCAGTTCGATATTTCCATACTGAATCTCCGTTTTTCTTATCCAGGGCATAGAAATAACTATCCATTGAACCGAAGTATACGTTGTCTCCTTTTACAACTGAAGAACCTGTTATATTTCCCTGTGTACTGTAATCCCAAACCTGGGTACCGTCATTCAAGTTCAGAGCATAGAATGTTCCATCTGTTGAACCGAAGTACATTAATTTGTCTGCAATTGAAGGGGAGGATAGTATGGATCCTCCTGTTTTAAACAGCCATGCTGCAGGAGTGAAATCTGATGATTCATTTAAGTAACCGGTATGATCCAGATTGTACTGGAACATCGGCCAATCTGCTGCTCCTACTGCGGACGCTATTGAAAGTGGACCTACTAAAAGACACATTATGGTAAGTCCGATGATTATATTCTTTTTCACGACCATTTTATCACTTCTTAATTGATTTTTTCTTTATATATCCCTGTTAAATTTGGTAACTCCTAATGCGAAGAACAGCGCTGTAAATCCTAAAAGCACTGCTATATCTACCCATATTGCTCCAATACCTACCCCTTTTAACATCACTGCACGTAGTGCGTCATTTACGTAAGTTAATGGGAAGATGTAAGCAAGTTTCTGGAATATCCATGGCATTGTCTCAATTGGATAGAATACTCCTGATACAAACATCATAGGCATTGTAATTGGCATTACCATCTGCATGTAATCTTCCTGTGTGGAAACCCTTGCAGATATCATAACTCCAAAACCTACAAAGCACAATGCTCCAAGTATCAGAACCAGAAGCGTAAGTATCATACTTCCCTTTATTGCAATTCCAAACAGGACTATGGCCGCTGCAATTAATATTAAAGCCCTTACGATTTCTATGGATAATTTAGAGACTATTTTACCTCCAACAACAGTTGCAATACTTGTTGGTGTCATAAATAATCTTGCAAGTTCTCCTCTTTCTCTTTCACCGGCTAAAGCATCTCCCATTCCGAACATACAACCAAACAGGACAGTCATACCAATTACGGCAGGTACCAAGAAGTCAATGTACTTGACATCTCCGTACATTTTATTTATCTGCAGGTTGATGGAATCCATCACGTTCTGGAAATTAATCCCTTGTGAAGCAGCTGCAACCTGGTTAGATTGGACCTGTATTGCTGAAGATGGGGTTAAGTTCATACCTTCTAGTTTTTGCACGCCCATTTTGTTGGATATTTGATTA
Source organism: Methanobacterium sp. (assembly GCF_038562635.1). NCBI lineage: Archaea > Methanobacteriati > Methanobacteriota > Methanobacteria > Methanobacteriales > Methanobacteriaceae > Methanobacterium > Methanobacterium sp. The sequence goes on from NZ_JBCFBO010000001.1 coordinate 1,994,619, forward strand.
AACAACTGCTGTGTAGCTGGGATAACTGCGCTTGACGCCATCTGGTCTGATGAATCAACATCAACTACCACGCTCTTGGGCTGCGTACTGCTCGTATCGTCATAATTTGCAGGCAGAATTATGGCAGCCTTAACCTGGCCGTTTTGAACCATCTCTTTTCCTTTATCTGGATCCGTTATTATATCCTTAACATCATACAGACTCATCCCCTTAATTGCATTAAGGGTTGCATCAGTTACCTGACCATGACTTTGTTCTACCACGACAACTGGAATATTTTCCAGTGTTCCACCCATACCGTAACCGAAGAGGGTTATCATAATTATGGGGAATAAAAGTATTGAAATTAACCGTGGTGGATGCCTCCATAAGACTAGTAGATCTTTTTTAAACATCCACATAATTTTCTTAGTTTCCACCATCATCTACACCTTGTTCTTGTTTCTTTTTAGAAGTAACTCTCATGAAAACATCTTCTAAGGAAGGATCTTTTGTGGCTATGGAAGTGATATTTCCGCCCTGCTCAATTATATCAGATATAACTTTACTTACAGCTTCATCTGAATCTTCTATATCCATAGTTATTCTTCCAGAAGCATGTTCTACTACATCGTGGACTATGGATAAATTATTAATGGTATTAAGCATTTCTTCATTCTTATTGCTGATCATAACACTTAATTCTTTTAAATCAATGTTATTATTACCCATATTGCCTTTTATGTATTCAACTGCCTTTTTATCATCAGGATCGGTCTCTTCAAGGATTTTTTCCAGGGCTTCAGAAACATTTGAGTCAACTCTTGAGTTTTCTTCTTTAATTTCTTTAATCATAGTATCCTTAAGTCCTTGAGGAGTATCAAAAGCAGCAAGCTTTCCCTGACTGACAATTCCCACGTCATCACAGAGTAGCTCTACTTCATACATATCGTGAGAACATAATATGATTGTATGCCCGTTAGAGTTCAGTTCTTCAACTAAATCCCATAAAACTCTTTTAGTTGTAGGATCTAAACCGATTGTAGGTTCGTCTAAGAATAATATTTCTGGCTGGTGTATTAAACTGGCTACTACGGAAGCTTTTTGTTTCATACCTCCTGAAAGCTGTTTTACAAGCTTATTTTCAGCGTATTTAATATCTACCATTTCCATGAGTTCATCGGCTCTGCTTATTTTCAGGTCTTCTGGAAGACCATAAAAATCAGCACAGAGGTGTATGTTTTCTTTAACTGTAAGGTCACCGTAGAGACTTACCAGTTGAGGAACCATTCCAATTTTCTGTCTAACTTCATTAGGATTTTTTAGAACGTCATAACCTGACACTTTTGCAGTTCCAGATGTTGGAAGGATTAAACATGTAAGCATTTTTATTGTGGTGGTCTTTCCGGCACCATTTGGACCCAAAAATCCGAAGATAGTTTTATCTCGGACTCTCATGTTCAGTGCATCGACAGCTAAAAAATCATTATTATACCTTTTTGTAAGGTCGAATGTTTCTATAGCGTATTTCATAAATATAACTCCTATTATTCATTATTATCTTCAACATCTATCATATCTCTAAAGAATTCCACCCAGAGACTTGATTTATTTTTTTTAGCAAATTTTCCCATTTTTCTGAATCTGGAAAGAGCTTTTTCACCTTCTGTGGTTATTTCATAGTACTTTACCCTTCGTTTTCCATGATGCTCCCATGATCCTTTTATCAAGTTATTTTTCTCTAGATCATGCAGTACGGGGTATATTTTGCTGGCACTGGGCATTTTAGTATTATATGGGGCGGTAGATTCATGAAATTTGGTCATTATTTCGTATCCATGCTGTCTTTTTTTGCTGATAAGCCACAGGATCATGGTATTACCAAAACCTCTCATTAACCCTCTAATAAGCTTTTTTTCGTAATTAGACATGCTATTGAATAACTCTTTATGAGCTTTCATGCATTTAATTCTCTTTTCTTCATCTAAATTATTTTCTGGGCTAGATTCATTTGAATTATCCACATTGGGTGTTCCATCATCGTCCATCCATTTACCTCCTATGCCTCATTTTATGATATATCAAAATTTGATATGTAAAAAAATAATATATCTATTTTCTATATAAAAGTTTTGGATATATCTAAAGATATAATATATTTAGGCTTACCTAAACTATTCAAAAATACAGTACATCGATATATGATATAAATTTTTGGGTAAGCCTAAAAAATCGAATTATAAAAATAGGTAACCAGTTACCATATTATTTTATCTAAGGGGGATAACTGCCATGTTTTGATTTATTACATGGGATACAACAAGCAAAATATGACGATTCTAAACCTTAAATAAGCATTAAATTATTTAATTTGTAAATACAATATTAAATCATATATGATGAATGAGTATATTAATTCATAATCTTACAACATTTAAAGATCTAAAGGAATTAATTTCAAAAATTGTATTTAGCATGGTTTTATCTGAGGGGGTTAGTAAAATGAAAATTGGATTTTCAACGCTGGCACTTTTTATGAATTCAATGGAACATTTTTTAGAAACAGCTACAAATGACGGCTTTCAATTAATGGAAATGCTGTGTGAAGGCCCTTATTGGCCTAGAAACATGCTGCTCATGGATAAAAAGGAGTTTGAAATATTTAATTCTTATGATGTATCTGTATTTTTACACGCTCCTACTATAGATCTTAATCCTGCAAGTCTAAATCCAGGGATCAGGGAAGAAACATTGAAGCAGCTTAATGAAACAGTTGATTTGGCCGTAGAAATTGGGGCAAAAGCTATTACAACACATCCCGGCATGATTAATAGGCTTGAAGATAGAATAAGAGAATGGGGAATGGTTTACTCAATCGAAACACTTCAAAAAGCCAATGATTACGCAGAAGGTAGGGGCATTAAGTTTTCAGTTGAAAATATGCCTAATAGATATGCATATTTCTGTAACAGTGCTGAAGAGCACGAATTCTTTGTTAAAGAGAGTGGTTCTTATGCTACTGTAGATACAGGGCATGCAAATACATCTGATGATCCGGCATCTTTTTTTAAAATGAAAAAAATAATTTATTACCATTTGAATGATAACGACGGCAAAAAAGACCAGCATTTAGCACTTGGTGAAGGGACTTTTGACTTGTCACTGCTTAATGGGGTTAATAACGGCATCATAGAATTAAATAACTATGAAAATATTCTAAAAAGTAGGGATCTGCTTGTTTCATTGGACCAGAGCATTTCTGATGTAAATGCCAAATAATTATGATATTTGAGTTGGATTTACGTGAAGTAGGGATATGTTTACTTGAATGGGATATTCCCGCAGATATAATATGATTTGAAGATAAGATTTAATTCATTGGAAAGATTATATCGAATGAAACATTTTTTAAAGTAGATATGTGCTTGTTTGGCACAGAGCATTTCTAAATGGATTATATAATAAAGATTAAGGTTTAGTTTAGCTGAAGATATCATGATTAAGGTTTTCAAATAATGATTTTCGTTTTTATCAAATCAGTATTCTCTGATGTAAATTCAAAACAAATTTAAACTTTAAAGAATATATCAGAAGTTGAATATGGATAATTAGAATTTTAAAATAATAATATTTATCAGGTGATACCATGGCAAAGGTTTATTTTTCAGATTTTAGATCGAGAAGTAGCAGGGAAAATAAGGTAAGTAAAATAAAAAAGATTTTTAATGCTGCCGGCTTTGCTGATATTTTAGATGAAAGTGATTTAACTGCAATTAAGCTTCATTTTGGAGAGAAGGGAAATGATTCTTATATAAATCCAGTTTTTGTAAGGCAAATCGTGGATAAAGTAAAACAAAATGGGGCCAAACCTTTTGTAACTGATACTAACACGCTTTATTTTGGACACAGACACAACTCCGTTGATCACCTCCAAACAGCGATACAGCATGGCTTTGGTTATGCAGTTCTGGATGCCCCTATTATAATTGCAGATGGAATTTTAGGAAATAATGAGGCCAGAATTGAAATTAACAAAAAACATTTTGAAGAAGTTAAAATTGCAGGAGACATCGAAAAATCAGACAGCATGATTGTAATGTCTCATTTTAAAGGTCATGGTATGAGCGCATTTGGGGGAGCGATAAAAAACCTTGCTATGGGATGTGCTTCTGCATTTGGTAAAATAGAACAGCATGGATGTGCTAAACCGGTAGTAAAGGATGCATGTACTGCCTGCGGTAAATGTATGTCTGTATGTCCTGAAGATGCAATATACATTGAAGACGGGAAGTCGTTTATAGACTACGACAGGTGTATTGGATGTAATTTCTGTATTGAAGTATGCCCTGACTCAGTTATAGACCTTGATCTTGAGAAGATACCTGAATTTATTGAAAAAATGGTAGAGTATGCATATGGCGCTGTTAAAAACAAACAGGACAAGGTATGCTACATTAATTTCCTTATGAACATCACTCCAGATTGTGATTGTGTTCCATGGAGTGACGCTCCAATCGTTCCAGATATTGGAATTCTGGCATCATTTGATCCTGTTGCAATAGATGCTGCCAGTATTGATCTGGTAAATGAACAGTGCGGATTTGAAAACTCGCTTTTACATCACAACTTCCATAAAGGGGAAGATAAGTTTAAAGGAGTTTATGAGGGCATCGATGGAAGAATTCAGCTTAAATATGGGGAAGAAATTGGACTTGGAAGTGCGGATTACGAGCTAATTAGAATGTAATTGAATGTTGGATAGAACTGAATTAGTCAGCATGTTTTTATAAAAGATTCAAAAATTTAAACTATTTTAAAAAATTTTTAAAGCAGGTGCAGCATGGCATATGGGGATAAGGATGCATGGGAAACAACCAGCCGTATTGAAACTCTTGTAGATGGGATTTTTGCAATCGCATTGACTTTACTGGTTTTAAACCTCAGTATTCCTCAGTTAACAAATTCTATGTCTAATATTGCTGTTGAAGACTATTTAATTGGTTTAATACCTGATTTATTTACATATGCTCTGAGTTTTGTCATCCTGGCTATTTTCTGGAGGATAAACCACCAGCAGTTTTACAGGATTAAACGTGCTAACAATGTACTGCTGTGGATAACTGTTATATGGCTCCTTTTTGTCGCGCTGGTGCCCTTTTCCACATCACTTATGGGAAGTTACGGCGAGACACAGGCGGCAAATATATTTTTTAATATTAATCTACTTTTAATTGGGATATTTTCAGGGTTAATATGGTACTATGCAACAAAAAAAGATTTTATAGAGGAATTAAGCCGTGAAAAAATAATTGAGCTTAATAAATTAAATTTGATGCTGCCTATTGCGGCATTAATTGCAATTGGGGCATCTTTCATAATCCCGGCATTCAGTACTTTCACATATCTGGCTATTCCCTTAATTAAAAGGATAATAAGGGCGTAGGCTTGTATTTTAATATAAAAATTAAAAAAAGGGTTTTAAACAGTTTATCAAGGATGGCATTTAAAATTTAAATGATAGTTTAAGCCATGTAAAAAGAATTTACAGGGCTAATTCGAACTTGAATTCACATTTAAAATGCTGCCGTTTGAAAGCAAAACACTATCTTCCGGAATATAATCAATTTCAATTATTACTCCCTTTAGCTGGCAGTCTATAACATGCCCTCCAGAATTTTTATCTTCACTTATGAAGTGGAAGTGGTAATCGTTCAGGTTCACGTCACTTGCGTACTCCGGGCACCAGAACCCGACCATAGTTCCAGTAATATTGTTGAAATTGAAAATAGTTTGATTTTCCAAGGCGGTAGTTAGATCAGGATAAGGTTTGTTTTGTTTTGGTGGACTACGTGCTTTAACACTGTCGAAAGTTCCAATTACCTTAATTGAATAGAACATGTTCTTAGAAGGCACTGTGGCATTTAAAAACTGTTCAAGCTGTGTTAAATTCATACTTGAATTTAAAATAAGTATTTTATCAGTTTTAAACGGCACTGTCATTGCAAATGGAGTGTTTGCAGAATCATTAACAAGATAAACAGTTCCATTTGATTTTATTTGGTATATGTTACCGTTTAGTTCGATCATTTCTCCATCCAGGCCATTGAAAGTCCCTATTCCTGTATCTCCATATGATCTTAACTCTCCTGTAGTCCAGTTCCCGTCGAATTTGCCTTCAGATAATGAATTGAGCGTGGATACCTGGAAAATAGAATTATCATTTGTTACTTGTAGAGAAGCACCATAAACGGCCCCTGTCCCTAAAATTAATATCATTAAAATTCCTGTAAATAGATAATATTTCTTTGCCATGGAGATATGTTGTATTGAATGAATTATATATAATTTCAGTATAATTTTGGATAAAGGAATAGTTTTTGAAAATTAATGAATGTTACTCAAACTATTATAATTTAAAAATCAATATCCAGAATCTCTTTTATATTCTCCACAATGACATCTGCAGAGTTGTAAACCATTTGTGGATTCTTCTCTTTCTGCTGTACAGTAAGAACACCAATATCTGCTTCTTTTAGGGCAAGAACATCATTTACACTGTTTCCAACCATCATAACGTCATAGTTCCTTTTAAGTCCCTTTACAATTTCCATCTTTTTCCAGGAGTCTGCAGTGTCAAAAACATTTTCTTCAGGTATTCCAATGTATCTTGCAAGCGCTTTTAAAGATCCTTTCCGATCTCCGGAGGCTATGAATATGTGAATGTCTCTTTTTTGCAGTTCTTTAACCACATCTCGCACTTCTGGGAATATTCTTCCTCCTGAAGTGACTATAAATTCAATTTTTCCCTTGTTTAGATTCACTATAAATCCAGATCCACTGCATACCTGTATATTGTAACCTTTGGCTGTTACTGCCCTTATTGTATCCTGGATATCACTTACTTTAGATTCATCGCCAGTAATGGCTTCAATTAATTCCTTTTTTTTGATTTCAACGGTTGAATAGCTTATATCAATATGGATGTCGTTCCTTTTAATGAACTGACATATTCTCTGGTCTGGTTTTGCATTAATTATACACTTTGAAGGGTCTGTCTGTATAACTACAAGTGCTCTTGCACTGCTGCTGTCTACAATATCCAGCGAACTTATGGTATCAAATATTTCGCCTGTTTGAAGGTCTTTCACAGCTCTATATCTTTCAATAAGTGTCCCTGAATTATCGAATACAATCGCTTTCATATTATCAACTGTTATTTGCAGATTATCATTTTTTGATATGAATTTTATAGTCAGATCATAATTAATTGAACTTACAATGTTTGAAAAAGTCCAGTGTAATGATTTTATTGATTAAATTCAATATTTCACCATTTCATTTGATGTACTAAAAATTTTTGCACCTGATTATAATTTAACTACAATAAATATTGTAAAAAAAATTATTTATCATTATTGTTTATTGGAATCTATTTTATAATTTATAACATCCCTATGTTTTATGGGCATTCGTATTGGAGAAATAAATTAGGTTTTTTGGACATTATAACTGATTTAGAACTATTTTTTAAGTTATATATGGTTAATAATGAATTAAACATACTAACAATGGATATAACACTGTATTTTTAAAATGTGACTATTATCACAAATTAATAATACATAAGTATATATATTTAATAATATAATACTATTAACCGGGATTGTATAGCTAAAAATATTGGCAGGATTCCAATTAATAATAAAAATCCCGTTTTTTGTATAAATTGGCAATTTAAGCCACAAAAATGTAATAAAAACAGTTGTAACTTTATGCTGGTATTGTGACTGCAATCACAAATCTGTAATAAAATTTCATTCATTAGTGATTACAGTGTTTATTTATCCAGAAGAGGATGATAAGAAATGAAATTAGAAATGGTTATTAAATTTCTTATTTTATTTGTAGTTATAATGCTATTTATCTTCCCTACATCTGCAGAGGGTTCTTCAACATCTTCACAAACTGTAAGTGTAACTATACCAGAGACTACTGCAGTCTCAGCAAATTATGGAAATAGTTCAACAATATTTATTGGCCCCATATCTCAGGGTACTAATGAGATCACCATTAACAATGTATATTTTGCAAACCCCTCAAATGTAGACACAGAAATCTGGATTAAAGCAAGTGGTGACCTTACAGGTACAAGTACAGCAAGTACGATAAGCTTGTCTAATCTGAAATATATTATTCCAGGTTTGGGCGCAGCTGGAGAATTAACGGATCAATACACCAAAGCATGTGTGCTTAAAAAACCAAAACAGGGAAGTAGTAATTCAGGAATGGGCGTGGATTTACAGTTAAAGATTCCTTATGGAACAACTCCGGATACATACACAACAACAATCTATTTCACATCCCTAAAATTTAACTCTGATGCACCAGTATGAGATCAAACATCAGATAAAATTAGAAAGTATAGATGTATTATCGTCTTTACTTTCTAATACCTCCTTCAATCTAATACAAGACTTAAATGTACGTATTACTATTTTTATATATAAAATAGATTGATTAAATTAGAAAATTTTGTTTATAGGTATCTGTTTGGTTATTTATAGAATTTAAGGGAATATTTGAATATTTTATCCGTAATTTAGTCAATAATAATTACTCTTAATACATAAAATTATAATAATCATAAAATTCAACTATATTATAAAGAAAGGGGAGGGTATAGTTGGAAATTAGAGTTAAAGTTGGAGATGAGAAAGCATCAACAATTCGAAATTTGCTGAATAATGGCTTAAGGGGTAAATACGTTTTACAATCTGTAACTGAGGATAAAGGAAAAGGTGAATTTATTTTTCAGTATAAAAAGATGAAATAATTATATTTTGTATATAAATCTAATTTTTATAATTCTATTTAATTAATCAGGCTGAATATTTTCTAAAATTTTATGTATATGTTTTAAAACAGATTTACCTGGGAAACGATGAAATAGACGCCAAGTAGGATAAGGAATACTCCGCAAATTACCATTACTGCCTTATATGTTTCATCGCTCATGAATTTTGATCCTCTGCTTGATGCGAACGAGACTACGCTGAACCATGAAAGATCAGCTAACCAGTGGCCAATTGAAAATGCTAAAATTCCAATAATCCCTGCCAGTGCGAGTCCTTTAAACATGAATGCCAGGCCAATGGTTCCCCACCATATAAAAAAATAAGGGTTGGAAATACTTGTTATAACTCCCTTAATAAAAGATCCGTATTTTGGGGTTCTGTTTTCATTAGTTTTGATATTTGACAAAGTGGTATTTGATCTGGATGTACTGTATCCCATAAATATGAGGACTGTACCTCCAAATATTCCAATGATAAAAGCCGCAGTTTGGGAACCTAAAATCTGACCTAAACCTGCCAAAATGGCGATCATCATCAGTATTTCTGTCATTATGTGGCCTAGGATAATCATGGGGCCTGTTTTAAACCCTTTTTTAACAGAGTCAGAAACTGTTACAGTGAACATGGGTCCTGGGACTAATGCGCCAGATAATCCAACTCCAAATGAAGTTAATGCAAATAACGCAATTTCAATCAAGTAAATCACTAAAATGGGTGGTTCTTTGTTTGAAAATTTGTAATTTTCAACCGCAAAAATCATTATGAAAATCCATTTGTAACTTAAATACTATTAACTAATATTGAATTTACATTCACATAAAAACTCCAGTATAATAAAAGATCAACACCAAAAAATAGATAAAACATGGATTTACCATGTTAATATTCATTTAAAACTTTCATTATCTCGGATAAATGATAATTAATGACTTTCATTTGGTCTTCATTTAATGGTCGGGTCCGTGTCAAATACCTAAAACGTTCGAAAACATGTCCCATTTTATTAATTAATTCGTTTATATAAATTTTCTCTTCGAACATTTCATCACCAGTCTGTACTTTGTTTTTAATGCGGATAAATTTAACTATGTATGAATCGAAGAGGCTGTCTCATGATTTTTTTATACTTCAAATTATTATTTTTTCCAGATTTTGAATTAGTGGACAGCCTATTTAAAAAAATGAAAATGTTATTCTAAGAAATTCATCTTTTGACCGATGCCTTTTTGAAGAGCCTTCTCATACACGTTCCATGCAGTGACTATGTCCTGAACTGCAAGTCCTGTTGAATCAAATACTGTAATCTCTTCATCTGAGGTTCTACCTGGAATGGAACCTATTATTACATCTCCAATTTTACTGTGGATGTCATTTTGTCGTATAATACCTTCTTGAACTGGAATGTTAATTTCACCACTGTGGCTGGCCTGATCCCAGCAGTCAATTATAATTTTAGATTTTTGGAGTATATGGCTGTCTAGTTCCTGCTTACCTGGAGCATCAGCCCCCATTGCATTAATATGAGTCCCGGGGCCTACCCATTTTGATTTAACGACAGGTTCTCGTGCAGGTGTGGTGGTCAACAGTACGTCAGCACCTTGTACAGCTTCTTTTATAGTATCAACTGCTTTAACAGGAATCCCATATTTTTCAGAGGCTTTTTGAGCAAATGATTCCCTTGTTTGGCAGGTTCTGCAGGAAACCCTTACTTCCTTAATGTCTATTACTTCCATTATAGCTTCAAGTCCCGTTTCTGCCTGAACTCCAGCCCCTACAAGTCCTAAAATTTCAGAATTATCTCTTGCGAGGTATTTTGTGGCAACTCCTGCTGCAGCACCTGTTCTCATATCTGTGATCCAAGTTCCATCCATTACAGAAACTGGAAAACCTGTTTTAGGGTCTACAAGCTCGATCATTGCCATGACCGTTGGCAGGTTGTGTTTTCGGGGGTTGTCTGGATGCACATTTACATTTTTAACTCCAGATTCATTTAGGCCACGAATAAAACATGGCATTATTCGGAGGTCACCCCTAAATTTTTTATAAAATATATATTCTTTGGGAGGCATCTGGACTTTACGCTCCGCATGAAACTTATATGCAGTTTCAACATTTTTAATAGTCTCTTTCATGGTTGTAAGTTCTTTAACCTGGCTTTGATTTAGAAGTATTGTCTCTGGCATAAGTACACCTCATATAATTATGTAATCTTTTGTTGTTATAACTTCTTAAATTTAGCGATTTGTGTAGAAAATATCATGTTTTGTGAACTAAATATGGTCCATAATTTTGAATTTAATAAATAAAAAATCAAATATGCGTGGTAACACAGTGTTCCTCATGTTTAGTCGGTTTTATTGGTATTAACATGGAGCATATTAAGCCTATAATTAGCATTAAGGTTACTACATTAAATGCATCTTTCATAGCATTTGTTTTTTGATGATCTTCAGTTACTCCTGTCCCTTTTATAATAGGCATATTCACAGCGCTTACTTTCTCAAACAATCTCTGATTATTATTTCCATAGGAACTGCCTGCAGGTAAATCGTACATGGATCCGCCTCCTAAAGTACCGAAACTTCCAAGTATTAATATTACTCCCAGAACAGCGGTTCCAAGTGAAGAACCAAGGTTAATGCCGGTATTCAGGATTCCTGACGCATCAGACTGTTGGTCCCTCCTGGCAGCTGCAAAGATTATATTTGCTGAATGGGGGAAAACAATTCCCATTCCTATTCCGAGGAATAGTACGCCCGGAATCATGTCCATAACCGTTGTGGAAGGACTGAAAATAAGGCTCAAATATATGCTTCCGGCTAAAGATGCTAAAAATCCAATAGAAAGTATATAACGCGGTTGCATTCTTGTTGAAACCTTTCCTGCTGTAAATGACATTGTAAAAATGCCTATACTCATAGGTATCAGGGTTAAACCGGTTACTAATGGATTGGTTCCTATAACTCCCTGTAAAAACACTGGAATAACGAAAGTCACCCCTCCAATTGTGAAATTCATTATTAATCTTGTTATGTTTCCTAAGGTGAAAGAATGATCTTTAAATAGGGTAATGTCAAGCAAAGGCATTTTATTCCATTCAATCCTTCTTTTCTGGGTGAAATAAAATATAATCAAGAGAAATATTCCAATTATAATGGATAAAATCGCAGTGTTCCAACTTGAGGGGTTGTTAAGTAGCAGCACACCAACAACCAGCAGAAATATGCCCAGTGAAGAATTTATTGCCCCTAAAACATCTATTTCACGCCATTTTATAACGGGTGGGAATACATCGATCTCTTTTGAAAACAGGAGTATCGCAATGATTATAACCAGTTCAAGTGCAAAAGCGTAACGCCAGGAATAGTAAGTTGTTAAAAATCCACCTATAATTGGCCCGATAGTCCCTGCTCCCGAAGCCATGGAACTTATTATTCCCAGTGCGAAGGCTCTTTTTTCTCCCCCGTAAGTTCCGGAGATTATGGAAGTAGTGGCAGGCATCATAAGTGCAGCCCCTACTCCTTCAAGTATGGACCATCCGAGCAGAAGCATGATGCTGTTTATACTTAAAGCTGCGACTATTGTACCTGCTCCATAGATAGATGCACCCATAAGGAATGTTTTTTTCCTCCCAAAAACATCCTGCAGTTTTCCTCCAAAGAGCATTAATGAAGCCATAACCAGGGAGTAAATCGCGATTATGGCTTGAATAGTTTGAATAGTAGTACTCAAATCTCTTATTAAGGTATAAATCGCTACATTTAAAAATGTTTTATCTATAACTATGGTAAAGACAGATAGGGTAACAATTATAAGGGTTAACCATCCATTTTTTGATTTTTCCGCCACTATAAATGTCCTCCACGGATTTAAGTAATGATTGAAGTTAAAATATTAAACAAATCAAATAGCGCAACTTCATGTCCTTACTATTTTTGTTTTTCATTTGATTAATTTTTATACATTAAAAAAGGGAATATATGTCTAAATAGTTTTAAAAAAATATATTCCTATTTTTAGATTATTTAAATGGATATGGTGGTTAAAAATAGTTTAATATCAAAAAATAATAGCTTAAATAAAGTATTTATAAATTTAAATATTATTAAAGCGTAAACTATTTTTTAAATAAACTTAAATTTGTTTTAAAATAAATCAATATTTAACTGAATTTTAAGTCAATGATATAGATTTCCATGTTTAAAGGGTATTTAAATGAATTCCAATCTAAATAAACGTTTTTGGGAAGTTGACTCCCTGCGTGGGCTTGCCATAGTAATGATGGTAGTGTTCCATTTCATATTTGACCTGAACTATTTTGGAATTTACAGTTTCAACATGTACTCTGGATTTTTATGGTGGTTTGCGCGTGTAACTGCATCTATATTCATCTTCTTGGTGGGAGTATCTTTAAGTCTTAGTTACGCAAGGACAACCATTTCAAGCAACCGTCCAACTGAAAAAGAGCTTTTTTTGAAGTATTTAAAGAGGGGGCTTAAAATATTTTCCTACGGGCTTTTAATTACTGCTGCTACCTATATTTTTATTGGAGACGGTTTCATCGTGTTTGGAATTCTCCATTTTATAGGAATAGCTATAATCCTGGAATATGTGTTTATAAAACGTAAATATTTTAACCTGTTTTTGGGTCTGGCATTTATCGTGGCAGGAATTATATTAATGCGCTTTAGGTTTGATTTTTATAGCCTTTTATGGCTTGGATTTACTCCAAATAATTTTTACACTGTAGACTATTTCCCACTGCTGCCGTGGTTGGGAGCAGTTTCCTTTGGGATATTTCTTGGAAACACACTCTATGAAAAATATGTGAGGCAGTTTGAACTGCCTGATCTGTCCAATAATCTGGTTGTGAAGGTGTCAAGCTTTTTAGGGAAGCATTCGCTGCTTATTTATTTAATTCACCAGCCGATAATAATTATACTGCTGCTTCTTTTTGGCTTTATAGATCTCAGTTATTTTTTTCCTACTCTTTAACGTGCATAAATGGTTCTAAGTTCATTTACTCACTATGTTTAGGTCTTTTAATAATAGGTAGACTCCATAAGTGGATAATCAGGTTTTTGCTGTTGCAGGTCTGGTGACTGGAACTGATAATTTGTTATAGCTTCTCAGGGTTACTGTGCCTATATATTTTTTTGAAGGAATCCGTGGCAATGTTTTTGAATATATTTTACGGCTTCCAAAGAAGATATTGTCTGGTTTTCCTCTATACCTTTTAATTAATTTTCCGCCGTCGTAGGATGCCCATACTTTAACTTCAGTTGAATTGGAGACATTGACTCTGTAGGTGATTACATTACGCCTGTTAACTCCATATCTGTCAGTACCTGCAAGATATATTGCTGATGCTACGGAGACAGATTTTTTAGGGATAATGCCCTGTCTGTAATAAGTAGGGCTGTTAGGAACAACTACATATTCTCCATCTTTCATTTTAAAGAGTTTGGTTTTGGAGCGTCCATAATTGTAGGTGACCAGGCCGACATTACCGGAAGGGTCCTTAATAAGGAAATGTCCGAGTCCTTCTTTCTTTAGCAGTGCATAAGCACTGTTTATATCGGCTTTTTTAATATGTCCTCTTACTGAAGCCCGTCCCGCAATACTTTCCAGCTTTTTGGTTATCCAGACAATATCTGGACCCCCAGTTGAAACTATCCAACCATTCCTGGTGATAATAGTGTGAAAAAAATACCCATTGGTTGTTTTATATTCTTTAACTGCTTCTTTTCCATACCACTTTGTTTTTATGATATGGAGATTTGCGGCGTAGGTGGAATCTCTTCTATATGAGAATAAGTCTACCCCTTTTTTAACATGAACCAAAACAGAACAACACCCGCTGCTTGTTTTTATAGTTTGAGAAGCTTTTTTAATCCCTGTGGAATTAACACTGGTAAAATTAGTTTCATTTGTTAAATGGTTATTGTAGGTTGTGTGATTATCCAAATTAAATGAGTCATTATTGTCTGCTGCTGCAGCAGTTCCAATTAAAAATAAAAAGGATGCAAATAGAACAGTTACAAGAATTATTTCTTGCAATTTCAAAATTTTATTTACCCCCACGTAATTTTCAGTAATTGCAGTATGTATTATATTAAAACTTTTTAATAAAATAATCTGTTTTGATAGAGGCGGTTTAGAGCTCTTGTTACATTAAATATAATATTTTATTCATTATATTGGTATTATATATTCTTTTAGAAATGTATGGGGCATAAAATATATATAAATAAGTTTAATAGTTAAATAATGAGATTTTAAGCTTTATATATAGTAAATAATGGATATCTAACCTGCTTATC
Organism: Methanobacterium sp.; assembly: GCF_038562635.1. Taxonomy (NCBI): domain Archaea; kingdom Methanobacteriati; phylum Methanobacteriota; class Methanobacteria; order Methanobacteriales; family Methanobacteriaceae; genus Methanobacterium; species Methanobacterium sp. The sequence goes on from NZ_JBCFBO010000001.1 coordinate 2,009,776, forward strand.
ATATTGTGAACGTGAGTCAGATTATCTGGAAATAACGAATTCTTCTAATGTAGGGATTTTATGGAAACTTCATGCATTTAATATGGTTTTAAGATTAAATTCGAAAGGCATTAGTTTTAATTCAATGATTTAAATTTTTATATTCGCAACTGATATTTATTATAACCTAGATAACTAACATATTATATTGATTGCAGTGAATAACATAACTTTCTGAACTATGAATTTTAGATAATTTGTAGGAAATACCCTATTAAATTCATTCTTATGCTCTTTAATTCAATTAAAATGATATTTCAATGTAATGAGAAACTATTTAGTATAACTATAAATAAATTATTTTAATAGATAAAGCACAAGCACGATTTATTGATATTCAAATGATCATTTTATTATTAAACAGTAAGGTGTGGCCATGAGTCTTTTAAATAAAGAACGTTCAATTAAAAATCATGAAATAACAGCTTTAGAGAATGTAGAAAGCTTTTTAAAAACAATAAATAAGAAAAACGACAGTATAAATGCTTTTTTAGAAATAAAAGAAGATGAAGCGATCCAGGCAGCAGAGAAAATCGATTCTAAAATTGAAAAAGGCGCTGAAGTAGGAAAGCTTGCAGGGCTCGCTGTTGGGATAAAAAGCAACATCAACATTGAAGATTTTAAGATCACAGCAGCTTCAAAAACCCTTGAAAACTACATTGGAAGCTACAATGCCACTGTTGTAAACCGAATAAAAGAACAGGACGGCATAATTCTTGGTGTGACCAACATGGACGAGTTTGCAGCTGGAAGTTCCACTGAAACATCCTACTTTGGATACACAGAAAACCCTGCCGCACCTGGAAGAATTCCAGGAGGTTCAAGCGGGGGAAGTGCAGCTGCAGTTGCAGCAGAAATGTGTGATCTCTCATTAGGATCTGATACTGGTGGATCCATAAGAAACCCTGCATCTCACTGTGGAGTTATGGGATTTAAACCAACTTATGGTGTAGTATCGAGACAAGGATTACTTGATCTTGCAATGAGTCTTGACCAGATCGGGCCTTTTGCTCAGGACGCTGGTGGAATCGCTTTAATGCTTGATACAATTGCAGGATACGACCCAATTGAATGCACAAGCCTGAAAGATACTCCTGATTTTGAAGGTATAACTGAAAAGTCACAGGATGCTCTCAAAGGAATGAAGGTAGGTGTAGTAAAAGAGTTCTTTGATGTTTCTGATGATAAGATAGTCAATATAATTGAAGAGCAGATCGATAAAATGACAGAAGCAGGGGCCGAAGTAGTGGAATTAAGCTTCGACTATATTGATTTATGTCTACCTACCTACTACCTCATAAACTATGTTGAATTTTTCTCTGCAACAAGAAAATACGACGGCCGAAAATATGGTTACAGAATTGAAGATGTATGTGGAGATGAAGTTTTAAGGAGAATTCACATAGGTTCATATATCAGCCAGAAAGAATACAGCGGAAAATACTACAAAAAAGCACTGCAGGCAAGATCATTAATTAGAAGAGAAATAACTAAGCTTTTAGGCGGTGTGGATGTAATAATAGGCCCAACAGTTCCAAAACTCCCTCACAAACTTGGTGAATCACTGGATACAATGGAAATGTATGCTTACGATGTCCTGACAGTTATAGCAAACCTTGCAGGAATTCCAGCAGCAAGTATGAAGGCTGGAGAAGTTGATGGAATACCAGTTGGACTCCAGATTCAGGGAAAACCATTAGATGATGCTAAAATTATTCAGTTAATGGCGGGACTTGAACAGATTTAACCAAATTTTTTATTTTTCAGCGTGGAAACAATGAAAAAAATAGGTCTCCTGTATGTAAAAGGTGCGCTGCCCCTTTTTGAGAATTTCGGTGAACTACCAACACATATTGTGAAAGAAAATGGCCGGGTCAACGGTCAAAAAGCCAGTGATGTACTTGACGGGCTTATAATACCTGGTGGGAGCATAGTTGAATCACAAAGTGTTGGAGAAGATCTCAAAAAGGAAGTCATGAAAATGAATCATGATGGAAAATTTATTTTTGGGATGTGCTCTGGATTCCAGCTGCTTGCAAATAAAACGGATATAGGCAGACGTTCTCCGTGCCCTATTGAAAGGGAAGGCCTTGGAATTCTGGACGTGTCGTTTCGCCCTATGATCGGAACAGATAGAGTTGAAGCTGAAATTCTTGATGATTCATTTTTGACTAAGGGTATGGATGGAGAGACTGTTACAGGTTTTCACTGCCATACTTACGGGTTAATTGAAGGAAATGCTGCCCCTCTTTTTTTAAGCACAGTTAAAAGAACAGATTATCAAAATAATCCTCGTAAAATATTATCTGGAGCTAGAAATGATGAAGGGAATGTCACTGGTACGATGGTTCATGGGTGCCTCGATGAGAATCCTGCACTTGTAGATAATATCCTTGAATTTATAGGTGCAACTGAAAAAGATATTTTGGAGATTAAAGAGAAGAATACGGAGCTTTCAAAGAAAATTAGAAGCGAAATAGGTATAGATACGAATATCTCTGCCAACTCATTGAATTCTCCAGTAAATCCCTCTAACCTGGAGCTTCCGAAGGTTCTGATGATGGTAGGCACTGGTTCAGATTCTGGAAAAACATTCTTGACAACAGGAATCGTGGGGACTTTGCGAAAAAGAGGTTATCGGGTTTTCGTGTTAAAAGTAGGGCCGGATATAAGGGATTTAGTGCCTTCACTTTACTTGAATAAAGAAAATATGGAAAAATTCTCATCTATTCAAATAGGCGGACTTGGATGGATGGACTTAGAAAATGTCCTTAAGGACCTAAAAAATCAAAATTATGACCTTGTTTTGATTGAAGGAGTTATGAGTGCATTTACAGGACTATTAAACGAAAAAACTCCATTTTCGTCGGCTGAAATTGCAAAGGCTGCAAATATTCCAGTTATTATGGTCTCATCATGCAGTAAAGGCGGAATTGAAACTGCAGCGGTGGATATAGTTGGTCATGTAGGCATAATGGACAAACTTGGAGTTCAGACAAGTGGTGTTATCTTAAATAGGGTTTACGATAAGTCTATTTCAAAGGTTTCATCAGCTTACATAACCAAAATGACAGGTAAAAATGTTATAGCTGAAGTTCCCAAGGTAAAAATGACCGAAAGGGGCAATACTCCTGAAGTAGAAATTAAACTGGAAGAGTTCTGTTTAAATGCTATGAAAACAGTTGAAGAACATTTAAATATGGATCAAATCCTTAAAATGGCTGAAATTCCTGAATTCAGCGGTTATTTGTCCTATAAAGAAATAGTTTCTAAATTTTAAAAAATATAAAAAAATAGGTTTCAGATTAATCTGTTGAATTTTCATCTATATTTTGTATTTTTTCCATTAACTCCTTATTCTGGTTAATCAGTGATTCTATCTCTGAACTGTTGCTGTTTATCTCACTTTTAGTCGAATTGATTTTCTGATTCGTTGTTTCATATACTGCTTCTAAGTTGTTTATTTCTTTTTTTAGATTGTTGTTCTTTTTAATCAGCGATTCTATCTGAGTACTGTTGTTATTTATTTGATTTACTGAGTTAATATACTGTGTTTTAATTTCATTTTTCATTGAATTTTTTATTTCTGTTCGGGGGTCTCTGTTTCGTGGTGTGTGTTCTTTATTCAGGTCATCGTATATTTTTTCTATATCCTTTTGAAGGTCCTCGTTTTGAGTAAATATTGAATGTATTTTTTTTAAGCCAGTTACAATGGTGCTGTTGTTTTGGCTTGATGTTTGTGGATGTTTTGTTTGTAGCTTTTCATGATTTATACTGGTTGAATTAGCAGCAAATACCGGTAAAGTACCAACCAGTATAAGTAAACATATTAACGCAATTTTTTTTACAATATTCTTGCCTTTATCACCTCCTTGTTTTGATCTAACTTCATTTTAATCTAAGGCGCTTTAAAAATAAATATTTATTTCCGATTTACACCCAAATTTTTACCAAATAAACCCCTAAATAGAACCAAATCAAAAAATAGCCCATGATTAATAATGTAAATTTAAAATAAATTGGATAATATAATTTAAAGGGTGATAGGGGCTTAAAATAAGTGTAATACTCTGCCATTTTTCAATGGGATTTCAAAAATTAAGGGATATTTACATTAATGTGGTATTTTTATCTGATTTTAGTAAAATAGAATTCAATATTTTAAAAATGAAAAATCGTTAAAGGCGTATGCCTTTAAAAATTAACTAACTTATTCCTGGGTTTCTTTAAATTCGTGGTATGCTTTTATGACTTCATCACCGCTTAAAAAGATGAGCCCTTTCTCTTCAGCATATTTTGCGACTTTGTCAGTGGTCATGGAGCCACCGGTTTCGTCGTCCATCATTTCACAGCAGACAGCTACAGGTGTAGTCCCTGCCATTTCTGCAAGAGCTATACTCATTTCAGTATGGCCCTGCCTTTTAAGTACGTGTCCTTCAGTAGCTCTAAGTAAGGTAACGTGTCCTGGAGCTCTGAAATTCTTTCCAAAGTCGTCGAACTCTTCATTTTTACATAGAAGGGCTAATTCTTTTATGGTACATGCCCTGTCGCTGTCTGTTATGCCTGTGAATGTTTTCCTGTGGTTTACTGTTATTGAAAATGCTGATTTTTCATCGTATGGTATGTCATTTGGTGATAATTCGCCAAGTACAGGATATTTTTCAGTTGCTGCATCCATTATGTCTGTCATAAAGGGGATTCCAAGTTTATCTGAAACTTCTGCTGAAAGAGGGACACAAACAAGACCTCCTGCATCGTTCCTGATGGTTGTCATGTGTTGGGTGGTCATGTGTTCAGCGGCAATGATCATATCGGTTTCCCTTTCCCTGTTATCATTGTCAAATATTAAGACGATTTTTCCGTCTTTAAATGCTTTAATTGCGTCTTCTATCATTTGGTGGTAACTCCTTTTTTTTAATTATTTTATAAATTTAATAAGTCGATATAGAATACATCATATATCTTATACTTAATAGTTTGGGTAAACAAAAACATAAATTAAAAATTTAGTATTTAAGGGTAATTTTAACAGAATCTCCATTTTTAATTCCAGTTGTTTCTTTGATGTTTTTAGAAGTTATAAATTCGAGAATATTTTCTTTATGGGTGGTTTTTTTGGGAAAAACAATTGCCCCTTCTATTTCATCGTTTAAGGTGGCGTGTATAAGTAGAACATCTCCAAAATTTTCTTTACCTTCAATGATTTTCAGCTTATCTTCATCGATATTGTGGATTATGTTGATTTCCCATTCACTTATTTTTACATTTAAGGTGCCGGGAAATGGGCTGAAATTGAGCTGTTTTTCAAATTGAGTTTTATATACTGGTAGGGACATAAAATAAGCCCCTTTTCCTTGTCCGGAAGTTACAATTCCTTTAATATCCATTGTATCACGTTACTTTGATATTAATTCTCCAATCTGGCTTAATAATATTTATAGTATTTGCTGATATTTTTAGAGCAGTGCTGTAAATATTCATGGTTTACTTTTTAACCATTATAATCAAAATTCAAAAACTAATCATTTAATTTTACCTTTCATGGTATTTGTAGCTAAAATATGGGCCTGTCTTACTGGTTCTGGCATTTTAAATATGGATGTTTTTAGTACAATGTCAACTGCAGTTTTTAGGGATAGTTTATGCCCAACACTAATGCATTTTTGCTTATCACATGCTCCCACGGGTTTATCCATAAATTCTACGGTTTTCAATGAATTACCATCTGTATATTTGTAGTTTCCTTTAATTAATTTTTTGGCGACCCCAACTGTTGGTGTATCCATAAGAAGCCCGACATGGGATGCAAGGCCAAAACCTCTAGGATGCATTATGCCATGCCCATTCACCATTAAAACATCAAAATGGCTATTTAATTTTCTTAAAACAGAAATTACAGCATCTGCTTCTCTAAACCCTAAAAATCCGGAAATATAAGGAAATAAAAGTTCAACTTCAAGTGTTTTTGCATCTATGATCTTAAGATTATCTAGATCAATTACAACTGCTGCTGCAACTGCAAAGTTATCTTTTTGGAAGGATACATCTGCTCCTGCAACTGTTTGGAGATTTCCAAAGCTGTCCTGTTCTATTATCTTTTTTGATAGACTGTATTGAATTTCTGCAAGCTTTTGGTTGAAATTATAGGAACACATAATGGTTAAAAAATAAAAAATAAAGGAGCTATTCTTTAAGTGTACATGTTATGGTACAGAATACTGGCCCTCTTACATCTATGGCTTTATTTTTACTTGTTATGTAGTTTAAAGCCACCTCTTCTAGTCTTAAATTAATGTCAGAAATGGATCTTGATATGGGTACCCTTAATGTGACTTCTCCAGCTCCGCTTACGACCATTTCTTCAATTTTGTAGGCAGCATCAGCACATATGCCGCCCATGTAAGTTATTTCAGTTGATATCCCATTTTCAAGTGCATTTAACGCATTTTCATCAGTGACATCTTTTGCAGGGACTCCAATTATGTCTCCCTGATTGATATACACTGTATTCCATGCTGCAGGCCCTAAAAGCTTTGTACCTTTTTCAGGTTCCACCACTTTAACTTCTATATCTTTGCCTAAGAATTCACCTTCAAATGCAGTAAATTCGCATGGTGAAGGTGTATCGCCGTGTTCTTTAAAGGCAGCAACCAGGTCATTCATTAAGCTTTGTCCTTCATTTGTTGCAGGATAATAGTTTATTCTGAGCATTGTTGCAAGGTCACGGTCTGAAAGCTTCCACGTTCCATAGGTTTGTGGGTAAACCATTTCCCTGACATCCGTCTGGTTATAAAGAAGCATTGCAATCCTTTCAACACCCACTCCTAAATTCATGACGTCCTTATCTATTCCGTATTTTGCAAGTGCAATTGGTGAGTACATTCCAAATGTGGCGACTTCCACCCATTCTTTGAGTTTAGGGTGATAACCATAAACTTCTGTCTGGGTACCTGCTATGTAATATTTTGATTTTTTCTCATCAGGCGTGAATTTGAACTTTTCAAACCCAAAGTATTCCAGTAAACTTTCAGACACCGCTTTTCCCATGTCTAAAGATATTTCATCATCCACAATAACACATGAAGCTGAGTGATATGTTGTAAGGTGACTTGCATCTTCCCTTTGTTCCCTTCTGAAACACCTGTCAATTGAGAAGAGTTTTATAGGTAATTGTCTTTTATTATGGATATTTTGGAGTGTTATGAACCATCCTGATGTCATATGTGACCTTAAAGTTGTTTTATGAGCTATAGGTGTTAATTCACGGATTTCTGGAAAGATTTTTTCCAGAATACGGAGCCCCATATTATTTTTAACATTTAGGGCCTGTGAAACTTCTAAAACCAGGTCGTCTCCACTTACATCTCCCTTTTTATACCCTCTAAACACTTCTTTCAGGCCGTCTATCTTTGCATCGTCAAGATCTACTCCCATTTTTTTGATCTTTTCAATTTTATCCATTCCAATTCCAATATCGGGTCTTGGAAGCCCGGCAGTATAGAAACACCTGTCTAAAACAGCGGGAGCCTCAGGGCCGAACTGTTTGTAGATATGTTCTTCTTCAATGAAAACAGGATTTACAGCTTCATTGAACCCTAAATTAAGATATGCTCGCCTTAACTGTGCAACAGTATCATAGAGCATGTGACTTTGTCCTGTTTTTAAGTGTATTCGAGGATATTCCTCATCATGATGGGGTTTATGCAATGTTTTTGAGGTCATTGTCCACGCTTTTTCGAAATCTTTCTTTGCAAGCTTTACTAGTTTCTTTTTATCCAGAGAAATGCCTCCTGATTAAAATAATTAAAAAGTATTATCAAATTGAATCATTGATTAAATATTTAAATAGAAATTTCGTGCTGATCCCTTTTATATTTAGTTATGTATATTGAGCATAATCAAAGTTAAATAGCGTTATATGGACTTAAATGCCTCAAAATAACTTAAATAGGGCGATTTTTAACAATAATTTAAATTTAATTCATTATATTTTTAAAAAAGAGTCTCTTAGAGCTTTTTTATATTATTTTTAATAATATTTAAATTAAATGGGCAATATAGTAAAATCATGGAAAGAGAAGTATACGAATGCGACGTTCTAATTATAGGCTCTGGAGGAGCAGGCTGTAGGGCAGGAATAGAAGCTTCTAAATATGATTTAAACACTATAATAGTATCAAAAGGGTTAACATTTAAGTCGGGTTGTACAACACTGGCAGAAGGCGGATACAACGCTGCTTTTGGAGCAGTTGATTGTGAGGACACTGTTGAAGCTCATTTTGAAGACACCCTTAAAGGCGGGGGCTATCTAAACGATTCTAACCTGGTAAGAATTCTGGTAGAAGAAGCACCGCAGAGGTTAATTGAGCTTGAAAGCTATGGTGCTCTTTTTGACAGGCAGGAATCAGGACAGATTAACCAGCGCCCATTCGGAGGTCAAAGTTACAGGCGTACGTGCTTCCAGGGAGATAGAACTGGCCATGAAATGATGCTGGGTTTAAAAGAAGAAGTAACAAAGCGAGGTATCAAAACCATGGATGAGATAATGATCACGTCTCTTATCATGGATGAAACCGGCCGGAACGTCATAGGGGCATGTGGATTATCACTTAAAGACTCTAAACTTATGGTATTTAAAGCTAAATCTGTAATTCTTGGAAGTGGAGGGGCAGGCTGGTTATACCCTGTTACTTCAAACACATTACAGAAAACTGGGGACGGCTACTTCATTGCATACAATGCAGGCGCAGATTTACTGGATATGGAGCAGGTGCAGTTCCACCCAACAGGAATGATACATCCTGAATCCAGAAAAGGAGTCCTTGTAACTGAAGCTGTGAGGGGAGAAGGTGGAATTCTCTTAAACTCTGAAGGCGAAAGGTTCATGGAAAAATACGACCCTCGAAAGGAACTTGCAACCCGTGATGTAGTGGCAAGGGCTATATACAATGAGATAAGGGAAGGAAGAGGAACCGCAAAAGGTGGAGTTTACCTTGATGTGACACATCTTCCAGCAGAAGTTATTGAAGAGAAGCTTGAGACAATGCTTGCACAGTTCCTGGATGTTGGTGTGGATATAAGAAAAGAGCCAATGGAAGTGGCACCAACAGCGCACCATTTCATGGGCGGTGTAAGAATAACTGAAAACGGCGAAACCACAGTAGGTAATTTATTTGCAGCAGGTGAAGCCGCTGGAGGTATACACGGTGCAAACAGGCTTGGTGGAAATGCACTGGCTGATACTCAAGTATTTGGAAAAAGGGCAGGTGAAGCCGCTGCTAAAAATGCTTTAGATAGTGAGTTACTGTCAAATGATGCTTTTGTTGACGCGGAAGATGCAAGGATTTCAGGCCTTATTAAGGAGGGTACAGTATATCCCTTTGAGATTAAGAAAGAGCTTGAAGAAGTCATGTGGAAAGACGTGGCTATAATAAGGAATCAAGAAGGTTTAATGGCCGCGTTAAAGAGGATAAAAGAGCTTAAAGAAATGCTTCCGGACATGAAAGTACCTGGAGGCATGGGCTTTAATAAAGACCTTCAAGATGCCCTTGAAGCATTTATAATGCTTGATGTGGCAGAAATTGTTACAAAGGCTGCATTTTTACGCCGTGAAAGCAGGGGATCTCACTACAGGGAAGACTATCCTGAAACGAGCGATGACTGGAAAAAGAGTATTGTTTTCAATAAGAGCGGACGACTGAAGTTTATTGAAAGGTAAACAGTTAAATAATTAATTTAACTATTTTTTTTGGATACTGAAGGTATTTTGGTGAATTTATCAGTATGTAACTTGAATATCAAAAAAAGGAAATCTGTTCATGAAATACATAGCTTTACTTCGCGGAATCAACATAGGCCGCAGTAAAAGAATAAAAATGGCTGATTTAGTAAAAACCTTGGAATCGCTCGGTTTTAAAAATGTAAAAACATATCTTCAAAGCGGTAATGTTATTTTTGAGCATGATTCTGGTGATATCACGGAAATTGTCCTAAGCATTGAAAGAAAAATAAGTCAGACATTCTCTTTTTCTGTAGATGTAATTATTCGGACAAAGGATGAACTGGAAAACATTGTTAAAGGCAATCCATTTATTAAAGAGCCTGATATTGAGCTTGATAAACTGCATGTGACATTTTTATCTGATATTCCGGATCAGAAAGCGGCTTTAGATTTAGATGTAAATACGGCTGAAAATGAAAAATTTGAAATTATTGGCAGGGAAGTGTACCTATACTGCCCTAATGGGTATGCAAGGACAAAATTAAAGAATGATATGTTTGAGAAGAAGTTAAATACTACAGCGACAACGAGAAATTGGAAAACAGCAAATAAGCTGATTGAATTATCCAGTTAAAATCTAAAGTTAATCAGTTACTATAAAGACTGAACAGTTTGTTGAAATATTTTTAATAAAGATTTATCAATATTATGGTGACTGCAAGTGAAGTTAAGGTCCCCGCAATCAACTTCTTGTTAATAGTCTTTATTTTAAAGGTTTTTCCATAATATGCTGCATCTTCTAGGGAAGGGAAATATGTAATGGTGCCGCCGCATCTGCAGTGGGTGAAATCATCAGGAATTTCATCATCTTCGAGGCTGTAGTAGCCGTTGCACTTTGAACAGATCAAAAAACCTTTATATTCTTTTTTATTGACCATAGGGCTGATATCAGTTTTAATAATCTTAAAAATAGTTTTATATGCATTTATAACATCTATAGTTGTTATATATGTCCTATTTTTGTTAACAGTGCTGCACACAGCAAGAAATTTAGCTATTCTTTTAAGTTCACGTTTAAATGTGATTTCAATACTTCCAATCTCATTAAAGCTTTTTGAAATCAGTAGATCGTGCAGTTTATCAAAAAATCGTTCAGTATGTTTGTCTGTCCATTTGACTTCTTTGATATCATGGAAAAAACTATCGTCAAAGTTATTTGGGGAGTTTACCCTGTCAAAGTTTTCCAGTCCTAAAATGATTTTTTCAAGAATATTGCTGGAGAAAATGGCTTTAACATCTTCTTCCTGCAGCTGTCTTCCTAAGTTCATGGAGTAAACCCTTTCCAGGAACCGGTAAAACTGATGAAGTGAAAAATAATCAACAGAACCTGAAAAAATATTGCTCTTTTCAGGGGTTAAATTATTTGACATAGCTCGCTGTAGTAATGAACTGGTGGATAGTAACCCGTTATATGCACTGGTTAAAACACTGATGGGATCTTCCCAGTTTTTATAAATATCAAAAAATTCTTCATAGATACCTTTATTTTTCAGATATCCTAGGTCCAGAATGACATTTCTCACACTTTCAAAGTCAAAACCGGTACCTAAATCTTCTAGTTCTCCTCTTATTGATCTAACATAACCTTTATTATACACTAGAGCCATATTTTTCACCGAAATAATATTTTTGGCAATTATGTGGCTTTTAACAAGAAAATTCAAAAAAATAATGACAGTCTAATCAATATTTATAATCTTTATTGAATATGTGACGTGAAGTTAAAGGTGTAGGGCCTGCTCTAAAGTCATTAATAACCATAAAAATTTGTTATTAAAAGCCACTGTTAGTCTAATATATTGTTAGTACAAAATTTGGCCAGATCATTATATAAATAAGTATTATTTGAATAAAGGTGAAAAAGAATATTTTTATATATCAGAAATTAGAGCGCAAATAAATTTTTTATATAAATTAAAATTGGCTGGCGTAAATTAAATTTAAAATATATGTTGGGCATTATTCAGAATTCCGCGCTTTAAATTGATTATTTTTACAATTTAAACCTTTAAAAATTATTTTTAATCTGCGGCGCTTTTTTTGGACCGTTGGCACATGAAAGTCCAGATTCTTCTGCAGTAAATAGCGAAAACTCCCACCACCATAATAAATATGAATATTGTACTTCCTCCAATTGAAGGAATTTGGTTAAATTTAACTCCGGACAGTATAATCGAAGATATGAAAACGGCCATAAAGAAAAGCGCTCCAGAGATATTACCTGTTAAAAATCCATATTTAAATCCGTCTGTGTAGTTTTTAGCCATTATAATAGTCACAATCCCTATGAGCAGTGCTATTAAAATGACATTATTAAATATGAGGCCAAACATCAGTGAAGTTATGGCTCCTGCAATTAATCCCTTCTCATCCATCACCATTTCTTTAAAAGAGCCTACATAATGTTTCACGTTCTCCAAAGACATGCTGTATACAAGATTACCACCACAGCTGCACTGAATGAAATCGTCGGGAATTTCATCTTCTTGAAGGTAGTAGTAGCCGTTGCATACAGGACAGATTAATAATCCTTTATATTCTTTTGTATTAACTAAATGGCGAATGTCCATTTTTATAATCTTAAAAAGAAGTTTATAAGAGGATATAACTTCTATTGTAGTTATATATCTTCTTCCTTTACCCACTGTACAACATACTGTAAGAAATTTGGCTATTCTTTTAAGTTCGCGTTTAAATGCAATTTCTCTGTCTTCCATTTGATTAAAGCTTTTTGAAATCAATAAATCGTGTAATTTATCGAAAAACTTCTCGGTATGTTTATCTGTCCATATAACTTCTTTAATATCCTGGAAGAAACTATCATTCAACGTTGATGGAGAAACATGCTCAAAATTTTCCTGTCCTAAAATAATCTTTTCTATAATATTACTGGAAAAAATAGCTTTAACGTCTTCTTCCTGCAGCCCTCTCCCTAAATTCATGGAGTAAACCCATTCCATGAACCTGTAAAGATGATAAAATGAATAATAGTCCACGTAACTTGAAAAAATATTGCTTTTTTCGGGAGTCAACCCATTAGATACTGCCTGAGTTAATAATGGGCTAATGGACTGCAATTCATTCTGCATACCTGCCGAAACATTAACAGGATCTTCCCAGTTTTTAAAAACGTTAAAGAAATTGCCATAAATTCCGTTATCTACAAGATACTGCATATCTGATATAAGGTTTCGCACGCTTTCAAAATCAAAACCGATCCCTAAATTCTCCAGTTCTCCTTTTATAGATTTATTAGTTCTTAAAGCCATATTTCCACGTCAAGTTAGTTTTAATGTATGCGAATCATTTACATGTGAAATTAAGAGTATAGGGGTTATAATGGTGTAATATTAAATTTATAGATGTAAAATTGATTTTAACCGCATGTTAAGCATAATTGAATATTATATCTTGTTAAAATCATTAATAATTTGTTTTAGATATTGTATCATTAATATTATGCATGTGCTATTATATAAAGCAGTATTATTTGAATAAAAGTGCATAATAATATTAGTTAAGTATATTTTATTAAATAAAAGTGAGATTAGATGTTGATTTAAAAAAGAATATTAAAATAAGCATGCCCTGACCGGGACTTGAACCCGGGTAATAGGATCCGCAATCCTACGTGATATCCGCTACACTATCAGGGCAACTTTTAATGATTTAAAAATTATCTAATAAAAAACGCTCTTTTTACATCTTTAATTTTTTTAATATTTAAATTTTTAATTAATTTTGGAGAGATTAACTAATCTACTGGTCCACTGTATTATAACTCAATAAATTTATATTATACATTTATCTCAGTTATACTGGTGAATGATTATGTGTGAATTCTGTGTTCAACATGGTGCGGGCAAAAAATGGTATCTAACCGCTAAGAATTATGCTGATGAGCTGGCAGATTCAGAAGAAAGAAAAAAGTTCATCCATGATTTTTTTAAATCCTACGAACGAAATTACAGAAAAAATGTTCGCATGACTGATATAGCAAGGAAAGTACCGTTTGTGAAGGAATATGCAGAAAAAAAGATTAATAATTATTTTAGCCAGAAGCATGCAGGACAGGTTGTTTCTTTAGAAGATGCAATTTCTATATGCAGTATCCCTGGGAGAGTCAGTGTTGTAGATTGTCCCTGCCAGAAATACCTTTCAGGTAAAGAAGAAAAGAAATGCATACTTTTTGGGACTACTGCAGACATTGTGGAAAGTTTACCTGAATTTTCTAATATTTATGATATGGGCTTTGAAGATGCAGTTGAATTACTGAAAGCGACCGAAAAAGAAGCCAAAATTCACACTGTATGGACTTTTATGTCCCCTTATATTGGGGCTATATGTAACTGCAACCAGAGAGGATGTTTGTTATTTCATCTGAAAAATAAGTATCAATTTGCTGAAATCGTGCACAGAGGTCATGAAACAGCTGTAATAGATAAAGAGATGTGTACTGGTTGTGGAAACTGTCAGATTATTTGTCAGTTTGATGCTGTGGCAATTGTAGATGGAAAAGCGGAAATTAACTCTAACTGTCAGGGATGCGGGGTTTGCAGAAGTTTTTGCCGTGTAGAAGTAATTAATCTAGTTTCAAGGTATCCTTAAACTTAGATATGGGATATAGGTCATACATAATCTGAATTGCATCCATGTAACGGTAAAACTGGTAACTGCTCCAACAATAACCTGGGCCGGTGTGTGCTGGTTAAGATAGACACGGCTCCACATGACCATAATGAGGGGGAATCCAAACAAAAGTCCGGGATATCCAAATATGCAAGTTATGGCTGCTGCGGGTCCTGCAATTCCCATAGAATGTACGCTGATTTTCCAGAAAAAGGTTACAAATATGGTAAGTATTATATTTGTGAGGTAGCACAGCATCAGTATTGCAGCTACAGCAGGGGCTCCTGCAATGAAAAGCATGATTATTCCAATAATATAAGATAATGCCCCGAAAAGTAGGGGAAATGTACGTTCATCCTTGTCACTTACGTCTAAATCTAAATTTTTACTTTTTATCCACATTAAAGCTGCGATCAATGGTAAAAAAGTCCCAAAAAGCAGGCAGATAAATGTTGATATTAAAAAATTATTTCCACCGGCTGCAAAATAATTTATAATAACGAAAACTGGTATGGTTACTATTACAGGTTGTACAATGTTTGAAACTACCTGAGCGAACCCATGTTTGAATTTAAAATTAGAAGCAATTGATTTCATCATTTACCTTTCATAATTGATGTTAATTATTTTAAATATTATATATATTAAATTTACGGTCTTTAATTAGCAGTATTAAGTATTAATAGTGTATTTTTAAGATTTTTATATATTTATAGGTATGTAACATATGTTGTATATGCTTTTAACTGCTAATTAAATGAAATTTCATTTAATTTTATTTATATTGTATTATATAATTTATATAATTATATTATTATTTTATGGTGAAATTTATGTGTGAATTCTGCATGCAGCATGGGGCTGGTAAAAAATGGTATCTGGCTGCTCAAAACTATGCTGATAAACTGGCGCAATCACAAGAAAGAAAATTATTTATAAAAAGTGTTTTTAAAGACTATAGAAAAATGTATGGGAGACAGGTGCGTATAGCGGATGTTGCACTCAAAATACCGCTTGTTAAAAAATATGCATTGATGAAGTTCAATGCATTTTTTACGAGTGACCATTCAGGCCATGTAGTTTCCCTTGAAGATGCAGTTTCCATATGTGGTATTCCGGGGAGGGTTAGCCTTGTTGACTGTCCCTGCAGCAAATATCTTTTTGGTAAGGATGTGAAAAAATGCATACTTTTTGGATTTACAGCAGAAATTGTGGATAATATTCCTGAATTTTCACCGGTACAGGATATAGGAGCTGAAGATGCTGCAGAGTTCCTTAAGGGCCTCGATGAACAGGGTACGATTCATACAATATGGACGTTTAAGACGCCGTATATAGGTGTTATCTGCAACTGTAATAGTAGAGACTGCGTTTTAATGCATTTAAATCAGCGTTACAAAGATTTAAATGTCATAAGAGCGGGTCATGAAGTTGCGGTGGTAAATAATGAAATCTGTAATGGGTGCGGGAATTGTCAAAGGGCATGCCAGTTTAAAGCAGTTACAATAAATGAAAAAAAAGCAAATATTAACAATAGTTGCTATGGATGCGGCGTATGCAGGAATTTTTGCCCTGTAGAGGCAATTCAGCTGGTGCCAAGAATTGAATTAGAATTAATCAAATGATTGTAGTAAATAACATGCAAATTTTTTTATAAATCCATTAATCTCCGACATTTGGTTATTCACTATGATGTTTCAGGTTTCTTTTCTGGAGTAAGCAGTTCCTCATACTTAAATACCTTTTGAGGACAGCCTAGTTCACACCTTAAGCATGCCATACCTGAGCAGAGGTCTGTTCTTATTGTAACTACTCCATTTTCGATGGTCAGTGCATCTTCAGGGCAGTTTTGGGCACATGTCATGCAGCTGGTGCACCCTTCAAATTCTGCCTTTAGTAAACCGCCTATTTTAGTTATTTTCAGGCCTTCTTCACCCAGTTCAGGTATGTCCCTTTCAAAAATTCTATGTATCACAGGGTTGGAAACCTTTGGCGGGATTTTTTGAAAACCGTATTTGGTCAACCAATCATTGTACATCCAGAAAGGCATTCCTTGCTCACACATTGCCAGTTCTAGAGAGTATATTTTTTCGAAAGTTGGGGATGTGGCAAGTGTTATGTGTTTGCTGCGCATTCCATCTGCTATTTTCTGCAGCTTTTCAAGGAGTCCAGGATCTAGGACTAGATCTTTTGCCATTGCTAATGAGGTATTTCCCATCTGATAGATTTCACGGGAGGAAGGAGGAATTTGTCCAACGTTCAGGGATTTATGTGGGTCTACGTAAAATCCTGAAGCTCCTGCCATGTATGTTTCATCAATTTCATCAAGGAATACTCCTGATTCTTCTGCTAAGGTTAAATGGGCAGCTCTAAATGCCCCTAAAGCTTTACCAATGTTTTCAATATCCCTTTCTGTAAGGTATATGTCCTCATGCAGGTTGATTTTACCATCACTGCTCTTTATTTTAGGCAGTTTTATAATACCTGTGCTCAGTCCAAGACTGTAAGCAGCGATTACTCCTGTTCCAGTTATGCCTATTGGTTTCACGCCACTTTCCTCACTTAAAATAACAGTTCCACCTGAAGGATCAACTGTATTTCCATCCTGGGCTATAAGATCATCATCTAGAATACGGGTTTTCCACCCATAATCAGTGAGTTCCAGATCGCATATAGTTCCTGGAGAAGCTAATCTTCCTTTTTCTATCATCTGCCCTTCTACTGCCGGGCCTGCAGCGGCAGAACAAGAATAAACTTCACCATCTATAACTAAGGCTATTTCAGCATTTGTTCCAAAGTCTGATACCAGATAAATCCCTTTTTTTTCTAAAACTTGAGACTTAAAAAGCATTGCAAGGGCATCTGCCCCAATTTCATGTTTTATGGCCGGAGGAATATATATTTCAGCTTCTTGATTGATCTTAAGACCTATTTCAGCCCCATTTACAGTAATGGCGTCTCTTGAAGGGGGAGTTACATGTAATCTTTCAAGTGCATGGGGGCCCCAGTAAGCTAAATCTCTAATTTCTATATTATGGAACAAAGAGAGTTGTATAGGGTTACCGCATACTGCTAACCTCTCTACATTCTCAAGATCTATATTTAAGCTGTTTAGCACTTTGTTTACTGTATCAATGAGGATCTCATGGGCAGTATCCCTGCCGACCTTAATGGCAAAGTGAAGATGGTCTACAACATTGGCTCCAGGTAGGGGATGCCTGAGGGTAATTGCAGTAGAAATTACTTTTCCATCTTCAATATTTAGAGCTTGTGCTCTAATACCGCTGGTTCCAATATCCAATGCTATTCCATATCTGGTTTTCATTTGATAGTACCTCAAATGTTTAAATCCCTTAAAAATTAGTTTTAAATATTTTAAAAAGAAAAATAAAAATTTAAGTATTTTTTTAGTCGTATTCGGGGACGAATTCTCCTACTATCTGTGAGTACTCTTTTCTGATATCCTTCCATGTTTTCTTGTCTTTTAATATACTATCGGCAAGTTTTGGGGCATGATATGCTTCAACACCATATACACTCATAGGGAAAGATTCTACAAAGTCCTTTCTTACAGAACCTCCACCGCATCCGATGGCCGGAACTTCAAGACCTTCTTTCTCCAGTTTTTCAACCACTTTAGGGAAAGCAGTCATGGTAGTTGTCATCAGAGCGGTTCCAGTCATAAATATTGGTTTGTATTCTTTCACAGCTTTTACAATCTCTTCAGTAGGTACATCTCTACCTAGATCTACCGCATTATATCCATTAGCCCTTAAAAACATTACTACTAAATTTTTACCTATATCGTGGGGATCTCCTTCAGCAACAAAAGAAACTACAGTTCCTTTAGTTTCACTTTTATGGCCCAGAGCTTCTTCACTTTCTTTTAAACCTTCCATCATGGAATCTCCAGAAAGCATTAGGTCGGGGAGGAAATAAAAGCCTTTGGTATAAAGTTCGTTAACCGCATCCATTCCTTTCATTAAACCGTTGTTAATTACATCCATTGGCGATTCGCCGCTTTTTAGCCCTTCCTTAACTTTACTAACTGCTTCTTCTGTATCTCCACGGAGCACAGCCCTTGCAATTGATCTGTAAGGTTCATCTTTAGGCAAAATGGCCTGCACGTCAGGGTCATTTTCAGGTGTTATAGCTGGTCCTTCCAGTTCTACATTATATCTAACTGCTATAAAGTCTTGATCCAGTTTTGATTCTAATTCTTCCATATAACTCATCTTAACACCTCAGAGGTCATAATTTTTAGGATTAAAGTCAGGTACTTTCCTTGAATATGCTCTTATACATTCATCAATAAATTGATCCCTGTCGGCAGGTAAATCTTCAAGGATTTTAAGTGCATTATCGAGTGAATCTCTTTCAAATCTGGTAAGATACATTTTATTTGCATCAACCGCTTCATTTATTATTTTCCCTGCTTCAATGGCAGCTGCCCTTGACCTCAGGTAAGTATCCTTACCATATTTAACTATGGCTTCACCTATCCTGTGGGCATTATCGTATGCAAGTACCAGTGCCTGAGGGTCTCTGTATTTATCTGTGAGGGTGTATAGATCTCTTAAAACTTCTTCCTGCCCGGTTTGGAGAGCTGTGTTCATGAGAGATGCTTCATACCCTGTAGCCTGTAACCATACTTCTGGAGTTGTTCCTCCCATCTCCTGTCTGTGGTAAACAGATTCATTGCTCCACACGTCTGTAACTCCACAAACCAGGTTACCCATTAAATCAGAGTGTGCACAGACTGCATTTTTACCTTCCATTGCTATTGGAACTCCGCTTATCGCTTTTATGATTGGGTTTTCATATCCGCAGTCTTTTAACGGACCAACAGCACCGCATTCAACTGCTACAAGGCTCCTTGCAGCACCCATTCCCCTTGCAAGTGCAGCAACAGTATGTGAAACATCTTTATCCAGCAGCCCTCCTGCAATGAACATAGCGGTATTCGCTTGAGAACAATCTGTGTCTCCACCAGGCCTGCAGTCGTATTTTTTACAGATATTTACGATTCTTTTCCACATATATTCCATATCTATGCTTCCAAGAACACCTATGCCGAAAAGTATTGCTCTTATATCTCCTCTAGCAATTCCATAATCGGATAATGCTTTTCCTCCCATAGTTTCTATACAGAGATCAGAAGCCCCATTTGCAGCACAGGCTTCCATAGACTCTTCAATTTTGTTATCATAATCTGATCCTCTAAGCCCTAGACCTCTTTCTTCTATTCTTATATCTGCGGGTGTCTGTCTAAGAGATACTCTGATGCCGTATTCATCATAGTATTTTTCTAAAATTTCAGCTTGAACTCGTGTGGTTTCTGCAGCCCATTCTGGATTGTTGGTCTGCTGGGAAACGTGTTCTTGCTCTAACATGAACGCAGGTAACCCTATACCGACAGCCCTTTCACAGGCACTTTGCGCTATATTACGGCATTCTGCTATCATCTTCTCTTTTGATCCTTCAGAACCTTCTACTGGAGCTACTTTTACTTCGGGTACTACGTAACCGGCACCAAACTGCATGTTCCAACGTTGACTCACTGGAAATTTCGCACGGCCGAAAACCATTTCTTCAGGTTTTTTATACACCATTTTAGTAAATCTTTTCACATTTTTCACCACTAGTTATTCATATAATAATTAATCATAATTATATAACGTTCAAATTGTTTATATTTTTGGAATTTGATAAAGAAATTAAAATTTATCGAATTAGTTAGGTAGCCAATGCATCATGGAGATATGGAAAAAATGGCAGTTGAAAATGCAGTAAAAATAATAAAAAAGCTAAAAGGAGTCCTTGACGTGCAAGAGCTTTCAGAGGAAGATAAAAAAGCTCTGCTTGAAATTGAATCTAGCAGGAAGGGAGATATGATACCTGTGGTCAACACCGGACTGGAAGAATGCATGAAACAAAATTTTCATCTGGCTGTGCTCAAGAATACAGAATTTAGGAGCCCGACAATACCTACGGTACTCCTTGTAACTGATAAAGGCAGAATATTGGGACAGGAGCTGATTTCTCCAGAAGAAAAGGAAAAATATCAAAATAGAAAAGACGCATATTTTTTAAGCCCTGAATTCGTTATTTTCAAACCTGATGAATCAACAAGGGGCATGCAAAAAGAAAAAGAATTCTTTCTTTTACCACCAGTACCTTTTCCAGAATTAGAAGATATTGAAGGAATATATGATGTAGTATCATGCAGCCCTTCAACTGAGGGTGATTCGTACCTCAAAGATAAATATGGATATCCTCAAGATCCCCACATCGCCACTATACTGGTTGGATTTTCAATACAAGATAAGAAAAACTAAGAAAAAGGAAAAATAATCTTTCTAAAGTTAGATATTAGATACTGTAAATTCGTTACGTGCTTCGATCATGGTTTTGATGTTTTCAAGGGGAGTGTTTGGAGCTAAACCACAACTTGGAGCTATTATATCTACTCCTGCTTCTAAAACTTTTTTAACTTCTTCTTTAACCTGATCAGGTGAACCTCTAAAGAGTGTTTCGCTTGAAGAAATGTTGCCTATGATTTTTGGGACTTTATCTCCTCCACCCATACTCATAGTTCTTCCGCCAACTCTTATGGTTTTTCCTCCACCTTTAATCGCTTCTTTTGCCCTTGTTATATCTACTTTTTCTTCAATGCTTAGCCCATCAAAGCCTGTGGCCGCCATGTCTTTTATAATAGGTTCTGTGGATCCACATATGTGGAGGACTTTACTCGTGTTTATCTGTATTGCTAAGTCTTCTAATCTTGGTTTAACGATAGTTTTAAACTGTAAAGGGTCAATAAGTTCTGGAGCAGATGTTGGATCAGCGACACAGATTATATCGGGACCCGAATCAGCAATAGCATTTGCATATTCAATAGATATGTCAAGTGCTTCATCTAAAGCTGACTCAACTTCATTTTGTCTGGTTCTCATGTATCTTACAAGTTTTTCGACACCGAGCAGATGTCCTGTAAGGGTGAAAGGACCGGTAATTCCAACGATAATTGGAAGTGTATCTCCATATTTGTCCTTTAATTTCTTAATTGCTTCAAGTACAACTGGAATCCTACCTTTACTGAGAAAATCATCAGGTATGCTTATATCACTGCTGCTTTCAAACGGACTTTCCACCACCTGGGGAGTTCTATCTTTGTTACCGAGATCCACTTTACAACCCATGGCTTCAGCTTCAACTGTAAGACAGAACGGAATTCTTGCGCATTCCAGTCCTGCAAGTTCATAGAGAGAACTTCCGAGTGCTGCCATTTTTTCCGCGTCACTGTGGGCTTCTGGCCAAAATGCGTCTGTTTTTTCCATAGCTTCAGTTATACCAAGTTGTGTGACGCTGACTACTGGTGTAACGTCGGTTTCTTCATCTCTAAGTACTGCAAGTACATTTTCTTTTAGATTCATAAAACTCACTGTACTTAATATGTTATTTAAATTGTTTAAATTTTTGGTGTCAATTTTATCTACATAAAAGCTGGAAAGACATCTGTTAAAACATTCCAAACGTAAAATTCAGGATATCCACCTAATTAAAAATGATTTATTTGAAATTAATATTTTTCATTTTTATTTTTCGGCTGATTAAGTTATTATTTGTTTTAAAAATCTAATTTAATGAGCTGTTTTTATATTATGAATGGTTAAAACTATATATTACTAATTACAAATATATTAATAATATTTACAGGCCCAATGAAATATTTTTAAAATATGCAGCTAAATGGAGGTAATTTAAATGAAAAAATATCTAGCATTGCTGATATCTCTCTTAGCATTAAGTCTTCTGGTTTCAGGAGCATCTGCAGCACAAAATCAGAACACTGCAACACATCCTGTAATAAAAACAGGATTAGTTAAGGTAAACAAAGAGTTTAGGGTAATTTTAGAAAGTAACCCTACTACTGGTTATTCCTGGACGGCTAAATTCGATCCAAATTATATAAAGCTTGTAAATTCAAAATATGTACCTTATAAAACTTCAAATAACGTCGTTGGATCTGGAGGAGTCCAGATATTTACTTTCAAAGCGATTAAAAAAGGATTTTCACGAATTAGATTTGAATACCAGAGATCATGGGAAACTGTTCCCCCTATAAAAGTAGAAACTTATAACATATTCGCTTTTAGATGGATATAGTTTAGATGCTATAGAAATGTTTGGGGTATTAATTTAAAGTTTGTTGAAACGTGGTAAATGAACTATCAAGGATTTTTGTGGCTGCAAAATCTTTTATATGCCGCAAAATACTTTGGTACTTTTTGCGTCATTTAATTAATAAAAAATGTATCTGTAAAATTGTGAGTATAAACCCAAGCAGTGCTCCTGTTATGACCTGCCCTACAGTGTGCCTTTTCAAATAAACTCTACTCCACATTACTATTGGAATAATTGCGGCAAATATGGCTCCAAAAGGACCGAAAGTATAAATTAACACGACTGTGGGTCCTGCAACTCCCATTGCATGGATGCTGATTTTCCAGTAAAGATTTATAAAAAACACGATGAGCGTGTTTAAAAAGTAGCTGAACATTAAAATAGTAGTCATAACTGGTGCATTTAGGGTATATAAAACTGCAGCCCCTATAAAATAAAATAAAATCACTATGATAAGGGGATAATTCCTATCCTTCCTTTCAGGTATATCCATGTCCATTTCCTGACCATGAATGCGTTTACCTTCAATCCATCTAAGTACAAATAAGACGGGCAATATGCATGTAAAAATGGCACATATGGTTGTTATCACTATAAAATCATGGAAATTCAGAAAATAGTAGTTTATTATTGCAAATGCAGGAATTGAAATTATGGGGGCATATGCAACATATGAAATAAACACTGCAAACTGTTTTTTAAAGTCATCTTTGATAAAATAGCATGTCATAGAATTACCTAATGATACAAACATTGAATGTAGTGCATATTTAAATTTTTGTGATAATAAGATTTAGATATATTTAATTTTTAGATTATTAACTGTTTCTACTTACCACATTTAGGTGATATGCCATGGATACAGGAAGTATGTGTCAAAGAGTTAAATTCTTAAAAACTCATCCGGAGCAAGACTAGTAGCTAGCATCACCATGTTGATATCTTTATGATCGGTCCAACTGCTGTATTTTCTGTTTTCATCATTTATCCAGAATTGATCTATATTTTCCCCAGCGGGTTTATATCTTAAGAGAGATTCAACCCGCTGCTGCATGGAATTATTAAACAAGTCGGGATTCTCTTTGATTAGCCCATGCAACTTTTCAACACCTTTTAAACCAATTGATAATCCAAGTTCGCGGAAAGCAAGGCGGTACCCTCCCGGAAGATCTAGGGAGTTACCTGCCACAAAAGATCCAAGGCAGGGTAATGATGAGTTTATAATTGTTTTAAGCAGGTTGTTGTAAGAAAAATCGTGCACTATCAATTGCGCGGTTCTTGATGCATCTGATAATAGGCCGCCGATGCCTAAAGGATCATTTGTAACCATACTTTGGCCCCTGCAAATATGGGCCATATCATTTATCTCGGCACTGAGATTGAATTCATACAGCTGTTCGAAATCCTTAGCTGCGGCCTGCAGTTCGCTGTAGGTTATGAAACCATCGAGGGGGTCGTGCTGCCCCATGGCAAAAACAAGGGGATAGGTAAGGTCAATGCTCATTTTCCAGTGCATCCTTTTTTGGTGGTTTGAAGATGGGGCATAGGTAAAACTGGCATGAACAGCTTGTGCTAGCTCAATTGCCCATCGTAAATAGCTTGGGTTTCCAGAAACTTGACTAACTCGGTTTAAAGCGTGCATCCACTTTGTCAGGTAATGGTAGTACTGTCCATCTTGATCCCATTCCTGGCTCTCATCGAACCGTTCATTATGTTTGCGTTCGGGCAGCGGCTTTCCAATCCTAAGACCTCCTTTTGTGGGATGTAGTTCCCCTTCACCCTCGTCAAAGCCGCTGATCCATCCTGGGCGTGGATCGTCTGCACGGTGTTTGCCTAATGTATGGTGCACCTGGTTAACTAACTGGAATGCGAGATTTAAATAAGTTTTATCATCCGTCTGGCGGAAAAGTTCAAGGAAATTACAGACTGCAAATGCATCTGTCCATAAATAACGTCTAGGATTTGATTTAACTGGCTCAAGGCCAGTTGAACTTGCAAAATCAAGCATAATTTCTTTAACTGAATTAAGATCCGTTTTTTGCATATTTTTCACCAAAATTTTATCATACCTATTTATCAATTTGGGCATACTTATAATTTGTCGTGGTTTAAATGAGTTATTTTTATTTTATGGGATTTATTAGGCAGTATTTTTTATTTATATAGTTTAAAAATAGATTTTTTTTAATTTTTGGTTATAAATTGATATTTAAAAATAGTAAATGAAAAACAATAAAAATTTTGTAGATAAGATCTAAAATATTATTCTGGATATAAATCTCTTAGGGCATCTTTAAATGGCGCGGGCCATAGACCACTTTTATCATCCACTTCTTTAAGTGTTAACCAGCCGCCTGTTCCTGGATTATCACTAAAAATGTAGCAATAAATGTCATAAAAAATGTCACTGTATAATTTTTACTTTTTCCTGTTGTAAGATCAACATAAACATATCCAACTAATTGATCATCGTAGCCTCCTTGCCAGCTACTAATGAAGGTATATATTGGTACTTTCCAGATGTCTTTACCATTTAAAGTTATTTTATGAGATTCCCCAACTGTTTCGTCACCAGTACTTTGAATATCTGCAATATATTGTGCTTTCAGTGCATCCAATGACTGCCATGTATTCACAGGCGGGTTTAAATCTCCATTTTGTTTGCTCATCAATGTTTTTGCATCAACAGTAACAATCATTGAATCATCCATTTTAACTATCCAGTACTTTTTATCAGGAGTTAAAGAAGTATTAAATGTATGGGATGTATAAAAACCGCTTACTCCTTGATATAAGCGTGCTATAGATATAGCAGTTGTTTTGGGAGTTGAATTATCAAATGTGGTGTAATCTTTGGAAAAGTCCTCTGGAAAAGTTTCATTTGTTGAAGATTCATTTACTGAATTCAATCCATCTGTTATATTTTTAGCCGATGAATTTAAATCATGTAAATTTCTAGGAGACATTGAATTATTAGCATTGACGGAACTGGAAAATATGGTTATTCCTATGCTGAATAAAGCGATTATAATGCATATTAAACAGCCGAAAATTAGTAAATTTTTCTTTTCCATGATTAAATTTCCTTTATTTGTTATAAGTAAACTTTAAGAGGAAAATATTATTCTAAAAAATTAAAAAAATATGAGAATTGTTTTTTGATTTTTATAAGCTTGAAATTAGGTCAATATGTAACTATTAGATGGATTTGTGATGAGTTGGCGATTAGCAGAGCTGCAGTTATTAGGAAGAAGAATGCATCATCAATCCTTAAATTTTTGTGGTATAAGTTGGAAAGGAAAATAGCTACTAAACCAAGGAACACTCCAAGACCCAGCATAGCAAATATTTCCATTTTGAGATCATATCCTATGGACAAAAGGATTATACCTGCCATAGCAACATTTCCTATGGAATTCCAGGGCTTATTATTCCTGTAAGCCGTCCATAATCCATATGTTAAACAACATAATAAAAGGCCAATAATTAACCATAGGCCTAAATGTACAATATCTATAATGATCACCCCCATTGTGCTTCATAGACGGTAACAACACCAGCAAATATAAGGCAGGGATTACCGGTAGCTATACCTGCACCTATACCGGCACATCCAAGTATTTTCAAACCCGTACGAGGCCAGTCAATAGTATATCTCATCCCTTTGATTTTTTGCATTTCTTCATTACTCAATATTGTACCACTAGCAAGTTGTTTATCGTTTGAATTATTTGTTATAACTAATGCGTCTCCACTGTAGGCTACTTTAAAATTGGCCATAGTCATGTTAATGTTTCCAATGCTCGGATCTGCAAGATAAACTGTTTTATTGGTTATATTTGTTATAACACTGTATTGTCCTTCTCCGATGGTTAAATACACTATATTGCCTGATTGAAGATTATCAACCGATAAACTCATTCCATATGCAAATAAACCTTCACTTTGTGCTGCTTGAGCAAGTCCATACATTGTTGTTCCAGTTCCATCTGTTCCAGCAAGAGTTGCAAGTTGATCTTGTGTAATGTTAATGTCAAAGTAATTTTGCACAACTGTAGCAAGTGCTGCAGGCCCACAATTATGATCTGTATTTGCCATTATGATTCCAGTGGTGTTTTTCTGAGATATGTCATCATTCAAATTTTTTGTGGATGTATGGAATGATTTATTGGTATTGTTAACTACAATTGTATCATTAGGTGTATCGTTTATACTTGCTTGAATGTTGTTTACAGAGCTTCCTGTACAGTTGGCAGCAGATACTGCTCCTGTAAACATAACTACCATGGTAAATAGGCTTATAAAAACTAAAATTTTTGTTAAATTATTCATACTTCACCTCTTATTAATGTAATTAGTTACTTACATAAAATGGAAAGTATGTATTAATTAACATTTTCCCTTGTAAAAGTATTTTACCATTGTTTAGCGATATTGAAGGCTTAATACTGGTAAAATTTAGTAATTAAATCAAATAATCAAAAATTTCAAAAAAATAGAGAATTAAATTAAGAAATGATGATTATTTGATCTAACCAAAAACTCAAAAAAGAAAGCTCAATCCCAAACACAAAGCCTGAAAATATAACCATCACAGCTTTTAACGCCAACTGCAACATCTCTCGCTTCTTTCATATCTGCATTGGCTGCAATTGTAATATTAAGCTGAGCTTCTGTGAGGTTGTATTTGGTGCTGTTAAGTGTCTGGTTTAAATAGGCGCCTGCTGCCTGTCCCGCTTCTTTGGTCCCGCTTTGGTCATTATTATGGGTATACAGTATATTGGCGACATTTTGAAGGACTGAAGGATCTTCAGGCCCTTTTTTGTAAGCTGCCATGGTTTCTAAGACATCTTGAGCGTTATGGGAGAGGCGAATCTGTGAAGATAATGGGGATTCATTTACACTGGCCACTGCAGCTAGTGCAATAAAAACAATTACTAGAGCAAGTACTGCGTCTAGAGTAAACACGAATCCATTATCTTCCATAAAATCATCCATTTTCAGTTAGTTACATGTCCTAATCTGTCAATGGATTATTTATATGGTCCTATTCTCCAATTATTGAATTATAAAATAAGAGAACTGTAAAGAAATCATTTTTCCCTTACAGCTTTTACAACATCATCTTTTTTCTTTATGGCAGCTAAGGCAGCATTTTGGACCTTTTCTTTCATGATTTCAAAGTCTTCAGGGGTGGTATCTCCAACCACCTTTTTAATTTTGGTATAAGCTGCTTCTCTAAACAGAGGTGTTAATGCTTCTTCAGCGCCGTCTCTTATGAGTTTAGCTTTTCCAGTGTCGTCGACATAACCAATTTCAGCTATATCTACATTAGCTCCAGAAACTGCCTTTTTAACTTCTTCAGCAATATCTTCCGGCGCGATTATCATTAAAGAATCTACTGAAACTCCAAGTGGGTCTATATCCAGCTTTTCAAGCATTTCCAGTACCTTTGGATTTATCAGTCCCCTTATCTTATCGTCGAAAACTGTTAACCCAACTCCAGTAGTGCTTGCGATTTCATGTGCGTCTCCTCTAAGACCTCCGTTTGTAACGTCGGTCATTGCATGGACTTCTGGAAGTAACCCTGCATTAGAAATGGCTTCAGATGCTTTTATGAAACTGACATCCATTGTTTCGTCCACCACGTCGAACATACCGTGGTATATTGCAGTTGTGGTTATGGTCCCTCCTCCAGAACCTTCAGTCATTAAAATAACATCTCCTTTTTCGGCACGTTTCCTTGCAGTTGGAGGATATTCAGATACTCCTACTGCACCCACTGCACTTACCAGTCTATCACCTAAAACCATGTCTCCACCGACTCTGAGAGTACTCCCTGCTACAAGAGGCACGTTTACAAGTTCTGAAACTGCACAGACTCCTGCAGTAAAATCAAAGAGTTTTCCAACATCTCCATCGTCTGCAAGGTGAAGATCACTTAGTATCGCGACAGGGTCAGCTCCCATAACGCACACGTCTCGAAGTGATGCCCTGGCAACGTGAAATCCTCCTAAGAACGGATATTCACTTAAACGGGAGTGTATTCCATCAACAGCTGTTGTCACGTAAATATCGTTGGATCCAACACTTTTTTTGATTACTCCTCCGTCGTCCTGGGCTTCAGGTGTTATAAATGCGTTTGTATGGGTGCTTGACACGATATCTGCGATTCTCCTGTGAACGAAGAAATCTCCTTCTCCCCTGGAACCGACACCGATTTCTCCCATTTTAACGTCTGCTTTTGGATAATTTATTAAATCCCTCAGGAAATCATCTGGATGAGATTCAATTGTTAAGGTGTTTTTAACCTCTTCAATCACAGCAGATGCCATTTTAGAAGCTTGTTCTGGGTTTATATTTTTATATTCTAATATTTTGTCCCTTAAACTATTTTCAACGGATTTTTCATCATTCTGATTTATTGCCTGTCTTACAAAGCCTTCTATGTCCACGTGATATCTCCTTGAATGTTTTAAATGAAATTTTATGATTTATAATCGACTTAATTTTATATTTTAATTGATCTTTATTGTAACTCTATTACACTTAAATATATAATTATAATATTCAAAAAGATCATATTTAATCTAAGGAGTATATTGGCTAGATTATGTTGGGCTTATGATTATTTAGGATAAAAATAGTTTAAAATGGTTTAATCTGGCTTTAAAGTGAATAACATTTGAATTTATAATTTAACTGGATGGTGAGGTAATTATGAAAAGAGATGTTATTAAGATTAATGAAGAAAAATGTACAGGATGTGGCGAATGTATTCCTGGCTGTCCTGAAGGAGCTTTACAGGTAATTGAAGGAAAAGCAAGACTGATCAGTGATTTATTCTGTGACGGTTTAGGGGCATGTATTGGAAACTGTCCTCAGGGAGCTATAGAAATTGAACAGAGAGAAGCTGAGCCTTATGATGAAAATAAAGTTATGAAAAATATAATAAGGGGAGGGCCCAGTGTTATAATGGCCCATTTAAAGCACCTATCTGATCACGGCCAGAAAGACCTTCTTAATCAGGCTGTTGATTTTCTAAAAGAAAGGAATATTGATATCCCTGACTATGAGAAAGGATCATCATTTGAGTGTGCTTGTCCGGGTTCAATGGCAGTGGATTTGAGTCAAAAGCCTGAAACTGAAAATGAACCTCAGATAAGGGTTAGCCCTGAACTTAGAAACTGGCCGGTGCAATTACAGCTTTTAAATCCAAATGCACCCTATTTTAAAAATGCAGACCTTTTGATCTCAGCGGACTGCGCACCGTTTGCATATGCTAACTTCCATCAGGAATTCTTAAAGGACAAAGTTTTAATAATTCTCTGCCCGAAGCTGGATAAGACTATAGATATTTATGTGGATAAATTGACTGAAATTTTCCAAAAACAGGACATAAACTCTATTTCAATAGTACATATGGAAGTTCCATGCTGTTCAGGAATTGAAGTTATAGTCAGGAGAGCATTAGAGAAAGCTCAAAAGGATATACCTCTTAAAGACTACACTATTTCTATATCTGGTGAAATGATACAGACAAAATAAAAATGTAATTAAAGGTTTTATTATCCTTTAATTTTTTTAATTTAAAAAATTTTATTATTTGGAGGGAATACTCTTTACAAAATTCTTTAAAATGTTTAAACCCACTTCGCCGCTTTTTTCTGGGTGAAATTGAGTAGCAAAGACATTATCTCTGCACACAGCTGCAGTTAAGTCAATTCCATAGCTGGTAGTTGCAGCTATTATATCTTCGTCATCTGGCTTTGCGTAATAGGAGTGGACAAAGTACATATAATCATTTTCAATTCCATTGAGTATTGAACATTCATTTACAATTTTCAGGTTATTCCATCCCATATGTGGTATTTTAAGGCCTTCTTCTGGAATTTTCACCACTTCGCCTTTAAATATATCGAGACCTTTTACTCCTTTATTTTCCTGGCTTTTTGTAAATAATACCTGTAGTCCCAAACAAACCCCTAAAAATGGTTTTCCATTATTTATGTGTTCATGAATTATGTCTTTGTAGCTTTCAAGGTGTTCCATAGCTGTTCCAAATGCACCAACTCCGGGTAGGACCAGTGCATCAGCTTTTTCCATTTCATGGATATCCTGGGATATTACTGTTTCTTCACCTATCTTTGTGAATCCATTTTTAATGCTTTTGAGGTTTCCGGATCCATAATTAATTATAACTATCATATTTACCCATTTTTAATCATTTAAAAAGTGTTTAAGGGGATATTGATTTATCTTGTGCTGCTCTGACATAGAAGTCATTTACACGTATGGTATCGTTTAGATGTGGTGTTGAAACCTCGTGTAAAACTGTGTTTTCCATTGCAACTATTGAATGAGGTTTTCCTGGTTCTATTCTTACTGTGTCGTTCTTTCCAAAGTATTCTTTTCTGTCTTCAAATTCTATGTAACCAGAACCGCTTACTATGTACATAGTTTCATCTTTTTCAGAGTGGTAATGGAAAGAGGTTTGATATCCTTCTCTTATGAATAATTCTTTTGTCAGGTATTTTTCTGTGTAAATAAGGACCTTTTCATAGCCCCATGGTTTATCTTCCCTGTTTTTATATTCTTTCTTGATCTGTTCCAGTTCTTTGGATGTATCAATTGCCATCCAGAAAAGGCCATCTTCTTTGTAGTAACCGAGCTGGTTTTCGTTGGCCATCATTGGGAATACTGTCTTTTCGATGTCTCCAATTTCGAAATCCCCGAAATTAATTTCTCCGTTTGAGAAATAAATTCCTCCATTGATATAATAATCGAGAACAGGTTTTTCCTTGAATGATACCAGTTTATCTCCACTAACTTCAACTATTCCATACGGAGAAACCATTTTAGTTATAAACATGGAAAGAGGATAATCAGATTTTTCGCCTTGATGAATCATTTTCTTGAGATTTAAATCTGCAACAACGTCTCCATTCCTTATTACGCATTGTTCTTTGTCGTTTACGTGTTCCATACCTAATCGAATAGCATTTAAAGTTCCGAGTGGTTCATCTTCAATTACATATTCAATTTTCATCCCGTTAAAATCATTACCATACCTTTCTTCGATTTTTTCACTTAAAAATCCAGTTAAAAGGAGTACACGATCCACACCAGCGTTTTTAAAGTCGAACATCTGTTTATCAAGAATTGTGTAGGTATCGTGACCTTCTAAAATTGAATAATCGTATTTAATTTCAACTAATGGCTTTGGAACTTTCTCTGTAAGCGGTCTTAATCTTTTACCAAAGCCCCCGCAAAGTATCATACCTGCTGTTTTGCTCATTTTATCACCATTTACTTATTAGTATAATATTTTGTTTTTATAAGATATTAATACTTTATCTTTACTTATTAAGAGTGAATTAATTTAATTTTGACTATCTAAATTTTCTCAATTTGATTATGTCAGTTATAACTTTAAACTTAACTTAAAATCTCCCTTAAAACTTCACCGAAGTCAGATTGTACTATGTTATCAGTACCTAATGTTTTGGAGTGTGCATCAAGTTCTGTAACGACGTATTTGTATCCTATCTTTTTTAAGGGCTCTACTAATCTAGGACCGTCTGTTATTGCAAGGGTATCTGCATCTATGGTTTCTATTGGTACTGCATGAGGCACTCCTGCAACAATTACGAAATCGATATTTTTATCCTTTAGGGCTTTCGCAGCTTTTTCACCAGTTATGGGATATTCATCAAGCCCTCCTGTTATTATATCGATATTTACTCCATTATTTTTGAGTTCTTCTTTAATATTTGCTGCATGCTGTCTTATTCTTGGAAGTCCAATATTTTCATCAAGATTTGCAATTACAATAGGCTTATTTTCGCTGTTTATTTTCTCAAATGGAATTTTCAAGATATCAGCAAAAAGGTAAGAAGTTTCTTTTTTTGCATTGAGGATAATAGCGGTTTTTGCATTGTTTTTAAGCTTTTCTATGAGTATATTTGCTATTTTCTGCTTTTCGTCACCATAAGATGGGGCTATATAGCCTCCCTGTGCCATTCCACGGGTTTTTTCGATTTCTGTTGCTAATTTAAGCATTTTTGACTGCCTTTCACATTCTGCAACTGGTA
Source organism: Methanobacterium sp. (assembly GCF_038562635.1). Classification (NCBI taxonomy): domain Archaea; kingdom Methanobacteriati; phylum Methanobacteriota; class Methanobacteria; order Methanobacteriales; family Methanobacteriaceae; genus Methanobacterium; species Methanobacterium sp. The sequence goes on from NZ_JBCFBO010000001.1 coordinate 2,042,506, forward strand.
TAATCCCGTCTTTACTTGCAGCTTCCAGTACTGCTATGGCCCCTTCTGTATTGTCTCCTTCACTTAATCCACCATGGGATTCTACAGCAATTACTGTTGCATTTATATTTGCACTTTGGATTGCTTCTTTCAAGTCTTCTCCGATTATCATACTTGCACAGGTTCCAACGATCCCCACAAGTTTTGGAGAAAACATTGACTCTACTTCTTTTAATGTTTCTTCCAGTTTATCCGAAGCTCCAAAAATAAAGTCATTTTCAGACATTGCAGTAGTTACAACTCTCACTCCGTCATTTTCAAGGAGCCTCCCTGTTCTAAAACAGCAGCCGTGAGGGCCGTGAAGTATAATAACATCGGCATTCATGTCTCTTAATGTGTATAATGATGCAGCAATTGGACTTGGTCTTGGATGCAATTTTTCACCTCTAAAGTAACTGATTTCGTTGAATATGTATTTTAGTAGCTTTATCAATTTAAATAAGCTTAATGTTGTTTAGTTTTATGTTAAAATATTAAATCGGCTAATATTTTTAACACAATATTTTTTCTTTTAAGCCTATATTAACTCTGGTAAATATAAGATTTAAGGTGAGGAGTTGTATAATAATTGTATATGTTTAATTAATATTTTAATAAATTAAAGTCTTGAATTGAAATTTAAATGGATGTAATGCTGTGGGGGCATGGTTAGTATAAGCTCTAAATTATTAGCACTGGTTATGATGGCGGCACTATTATGCTTTGTAATAGTTAACCAGCAATATGCTATGGATAATAAGCAGAGTATAGAAATTAAAACTCCTCAAACTTTAGAAACTCAAGTCTTAGGTAGCACTGGTAAAGGAACGGTAACTAAAATGGGCCCCTATGGAAATCCAAGTTCAAACCGAAAAATCGCGATTATAGTTGGGGTACACCCCCTTGAAGCAAATGCGCATAGAGCTATTGTAGAATCTATTTTAAACCATTCTAACACTCTTAATAGTTCATATTATATTTACAGTGTCGATGTTATTGAAAATACCAATGATTATAAGAATGGGCGAATAAATGGTCAGCAGCTGGCCAATAAATATGTGGTTTCTGATATAAAGAAGAATCATTTTAAACTGGTAATAGATGTGCATTCCAATAGGGGTAAAGATGCAGGTTATAAAGAAAATATGTTTTTATCAGTGCCAGCAAAGTCTGATAAGTCTAAATCAATCGCGTCTAAGATTATAAAAGATATCCCATGGCTTGTTTATTATATACCTCCAAATGGGAGAGGTCCTAAAAGTCCTAAATATGTAACAATTCCTTTAATTAACTCTAAAATACCTTCAATTGTATATGAAACATATATGTATGAACCATATGGAACTACACTGGAACATGCAAATGAATTTATTAAGACGGTAGATAGTATTAAACTGAACTAACATGTTCAAAGTGGATTTATCTAAAGCTTTTTTTAACTTTAAAATACATCTATGATACAACTCGGTTACTAACTTAAATGATTTATTCTAAAGTGGTAAAAGAATGATAATTAAAAGTGTAATCACTGGAAAATTCGTAGACAGGCCAAACAGGTTCACTGTGACATTTCAACGTGGAAAGAAATTAGAAAATGCTCATTTGAGGGATCCTGGACGACTTAAAGAACTTTTAACTCCTGATGCTGATTTACTTTTAAGACATGCATTGAAGTTAGGAAATAGAAAGACAAAATATGATGTGATAGGAGTTTTAAAAGGTGATCTGTGGATATTGATAAATTCAGGATTTCACAGTGACATTGCAGCTGATTTAATAGATTCTCAGATAATAGATGAATTTAAGGGATACTCTGTCTTAAAAAGAGAATATACATATGGTAAAAGTAGAATTGATTTTCTTCTGGCAAATGGGAATGAAGAAAAGATGCTTGTTGAAGTTAAAGGATGTACTCTAGTTGAAGATGGGCTGGCGCTATTTCCTGATGCGCCAACTTCAAGGGGTAAAAGACATGTTGAGGAGCTTATTTCCGCTAAAAAAGAAGGCTTGAAGGCATCAATTCTTTTCCTTATATTTTGCGAAGATGCGGTAGAATTCTCGCCAAACTTTAAGATGGATCCTGAATTTTCAGCATCATTAGAAATGGCTTATAAAAACAGAGTTAATGTAGTTGCTTATTCATTTAAAAATAATTTAAAAAAAGAAAGTTTGGAAATAACTCCTTTGAAGAGAGTTAAAATAAGTTTTAAAAATTAAATCAAATTTTTAATCAGTTATTATTGATTTTCCAATTTTTCAAACTCTTCTGGTTTTCCAATTCCAAGTATTACGTCTCCAGCACGTATTACATAGTCTCTTGGTGGATCTATGGTTAAATCACCTTTTTTCCCAACACCAACCAGTACAACTCCTGTCTTTTCGTGTATATCTGCTTCACGCACTGTTTTACCGTTGAAATAACTTTTTTCAGCTATTTCTACCTCTTTCATTTCCCTGTTTTTGTGTTCTGCAAGGACTTCCTGGACAAACATGGCTTCATATCCGTCGTCGATACTCTTTTGCATAAGCCTTCCAGAAATTACAAATGGGGATATAACTTGATTTGCCCCTGCAAGCTGTATTTGCTCTATGTTTTCATAACGCTGAACTTCTGCAATTATTCTAACATCTTGATCTAATTTACGGATGCTTAGTATACAGTGGATTGTTTGAGAATCAGATTCCATATCTACAATTATGGCCTTAGCTCCGACTACATTGGCTTTTTCAAGGTCTTTGACGCGTGTAGGGTCTCCATGTACAAATGAAGCTCCATTTTTCAGTGCTTTTTTCTTCACTTCTTCATTTTCGTCAACTACAAAAACTGCATTGTCTTTTCCAATTTCTCTGATACATTCTGCTGTACTTTCAGTCCACCCGCATATTACAACATGCTGTGATTTTTTCACTTTAATCAGCCCCATTAACTTCATCTGCTGTCTTTCAAACAGGAATTCCAAAATCTCTCCCACTGCAATTGCAAAACTTCCAATACCCAGCACTATAAGTGAGATAGCGAAATACATGCCTAAAGGAGTTTTAGGGCTGTAATCCCCATATCCTACAGTTCCTATGGTAACAAAAGTCCAGTATAATGATACGGTCCATGTCTGGTTTTCTATCAGGTGGAATCCAATTACTCCGTAGGCAATCACTACAAATATCCATATTAGAATACGAGTCATACGTATTTTGATCAAGTTAGGGAGGTGTTTCCTTAATATTTCTATTATCACTACCATTTAGATTACCTTGAAACTATGCATTTATAAGTTACTTCCTGAGGAAGAAGAACCATACTGCGAGAACTATAATTGCAATTATGATAATTATGATGATAATTGCAATCCACCATCCCGATCCATCGTCAGTTGAACCGTCATCTGTATCATCGTCATCATCGCCACTGTGAATCTTTTTAGCAGCTTTAGTTTTAATGCCCCCCTTAAGTAAAGGAACTGCGTTATCTAAAACAACTGAATTACTAGCTTGTAGGATGTTAGACCCTGTAGAACTTGTTTCCTGAGCAAAAACTCCGCTTGGGGCTCCAAGAAGCCCACATATCAAAAATATCGCTATTATATATGTTAATATCTTCATTTTAAATCCCCTCTAATTGGTATTATCTGATATGATTAATAATTATAAAAAGGTTTGCTTATTAATGCGGGGTCAGATTTTATAATGCATTAAGTCTACGCTCATGCCAGAATATTGTGTAAATAATATCGCTTCATTTTCATGTGATTACTGGTTAAATAAATTGCATTTTTTAAAATAAATCCCATACAATCAATTAAAACTACAATTTAACATAAAGTATAACTCATGCACAGGATCATGGACATGAGCGAGTCTTAAAATAATAATTTGTGAAGATTTAAGATGTTTTGTAGAATATAATAAAAATAGAAAAAACCCACAAACACAAGGTGCTTGGGGATTTTGAATAAATTAAAAATTTAAATTATTTCCTTTTAGATAATCCCATTCCAGCAAGAACCATTAAAGTTGCTGTTAGGGCTCCTGCAATAGGAACTCCTGTTTTTTGCATTGGAATGGTTCTTTCTGTTGTGTTAGTTACCTCAGGTGTTTCTGAATAAGGATCAACGGTTACATTTGCCTGATTATTGTCCAGATTTGGGTCAGTACCTAAATCATCGTCTGCTGCAGACACGCCTGGGATGACTAAAAGACCTAAAATTAAAAGGATAGCTAATATTCCGGTATATGTCTTCATTTTAAACCTCCATTTTATTCTTTTATTACCTACTATAAATAATAGGTATAAAAATGTTTTTGTGTTTTAAACAATTTTATCATTTAAGCCACGATTCTCAGTGACTTATTAATCTTTTAAATAAATTTTTAATATTTATGGCGTAATATTTGGCTTAAAAAGGAAAAATAAATGGATATGAATTTAATCATAAATCCTTATTCCCTTTAAATTAAACCAGTTAGTTACTCCTTTTTCATTTTACCTACTTCATGATTGCAGTCCCTTTTATACGGGCAGTACTTGTTAACCGAACATTTGAAACTACAGCTTGTGCAACGATATGTAACACTAATTTTCCCCCATTTTTGAGGTTACCGATAGTCCATACTCCTGTTTTAGAGTTGTATTTGATATTCTTGTCTTTGGATATGTATTTGAATCCTTTAGGCATTTTAAGGGTTACAGTAACGTTTTTAGCGTTCATTGGCCCGTAATTGTATGCTGTTAGGGTGAATGTAACTTTCTGTTTATATTTGGGGTGTGCGTTGTTTACTGACATCTTCACAGCTAAATCAGCTGCAGGGCCTACTTTTACGCTTGCACTGCCTTTATTGTTGGCAGAGTTCTGGTCGTAGTTAGTTCCGTTTATTGTTGCGATGTTGGTCAGTACTTTGCTTGGAGATGTTGCTTGTACTGCAATTTTTAGTACTGCAGTTGCGCCGTTTGCTAAGTTTCCGATGGTCCATATTCCTGTTGCAGAATTATATTTTCCGTTTCCGCTGGCTGATATGAATTTTAATCCTGTTGGAAGTTTGTCTGTTACTGTGACTCCTGTTGCATTATTTGGTCCGTAGTTGTGTGCTGTTAGGGTGAATGTAACTTTTTGAAGGTACTTAGGATTTGTATTGTTTACAGTTTTGGTAATTCCTAAATCTGATGCAAACCCTACGGTTACGGAGGCATTTGCGTTATTGTTAGTTGCATCTAGGTCAAGTTCATGTCCAGTTATGCGGGCAGTGTTAACCAGTTGAGTATTTGAAGCAACAACCTGTGCCACGATTTTTAGTACTGTAGTTGTGTCGTTTGCCAGGTTTCCAATGGTCCATGTCCCTGTTGTTGAGTTATATTTTCCGTTTCCGCTGGATGATATGAATTTTAATCCATTTGGTAATTTATCGGTTACGATTACTCCTGTTGCACCATTAGGTCCGTTATTGCGTGCTGTTAATGTGTATGTGATATTCTGCAGGTAATTTGGTTTTGAACTGTTAACTGTTTTGGTTATGCTCAGGTCGGCAGCAGGGTCTACATCTAATGATACGCTGGCCTGGTCATTATCCTGATTTGGGTCATAGAATTCTGTTGTACCAACAGGATCAGGATCAGTTATACGGGCAACATCAGTTAAACTGACATTTGATGCCATGGCCTGTGCTATTATGTGTAACACTGCAGTCGCACCATTGGCCATGTAACCAACAGTCCACAATCCTGTTGTGGAGTTGAAAGCACTGTTAGAATCACCTGATATATATTTAAGTTTGTCGGGGAGCGTATTGTATACTTTAACGTATGCTGCATCATTAGGTCCATAATTACTTGCTGTTAAAGTGAAAGTTACATAATCTAAATATTTTGGATTTGCATTGTTCACGGTTATTTTGATACCTAAATCTGAAGCGGGTTTTGTATTCACTGTTGCACTGCTTTGATCGTTAGTTGAATTTTGGTCGTAGTTAGTTCCTGTTATACTGGCAGTGTTAACTACTTGGGTATTAGCGCTAACAGCTTGTGCTATGATGTTCAACACTGCGGTTGCACCATTTGCTAGGTTTCCTATTGTCCATACTCCTGTAGTAGAATTATATGTTCCATAACCACTAACTGATATGAATTTTAATCCTGCAGGTAGTTTGTCAGTCACTTTAACTCCTGTTGCATTATCCGGTCCATAATTATGGGCAGTTAGTGTAAATGTAACATTCTGCAGGTAGTTTGGTTTTGAATTATTCACTGTTTTAATTATTCCTAGATCAGAAGCTAAATCTACATTTATAGTAGTATTTGACTGGTTGTTGGTTGAATTCTGATCGTAGTTGGTCCCGTTTACTCCAGCTATGTTGGTTATTTGGGTGTTTGAAGCTGTAACTTGTGCTATGATGTTCAGCACTGCAGTTGCGCCGTTTGCTAAGTTTCCAATAGTCCATGTCCCTGTTGTAGAATTATAATTGCCGTCTGAAGATACGAATTTTAACCCTGCAGGTAATTTATCGAGTACAGTAACACCTGTTGCATTATCTGGTCCGTTGTTATGTACTTTTAATGTGTAGGTTACGTTTTGCAGGTATTTTGGATGCGTATTATTCACTGTTTTGGTTATTTCAAGATCTGAAGCTGCATTAACAATTACAGTTGCATTTGACTGGTTGTTGCTTGAATTCTGGTCGTAATTATCTCCGTTTATAGAAGCGATATTGGTTATTTGGGTGTTTGAAGTTGTAACTTGTGCTATAATATTTAATATTGCTTTTTGTCCGTTTGTTAAAGTTCCAATGGTCCATGTTCCTGTTACTGGATCGTAATTACCATTTGAAGATATGAATTTCAATCCGGTTGGTAGTTTGTCTGTTACTGTTACTCCTGTTGCATTATTTGGTCCGTTGTTATGTGCTGTTAGTGTGAATGTGACATTGTCAAGGTAGTTAGGATGCGTGTTGTTTACTTTTTTGGTTATGCTCAGATCAGCTGCTGAACCTACATCTAATGATACGCTTGCTTGGTCATTATCTTGATTTGGGTCATAGAATTCTGTTGTACCAACAGGATCAGGGTCAGTGATACGGGCAACATCAGTTAAACTGACATTTGATGCCATGGCCTGTGCTATTATGTGTAACACTGCAGTCGCACCATTGGTCATGTAACCAACAGTCCACAATCCTGTTGTGGAGTTGAAAGCACTGTTAGAATCATCTGATATATATTTGAGTTTGTCAGGAAGTGTATTGTATACTTTAACGTATGCTGCATCATTTGGGCCGTAGTTATGTGCTGTTAATGTGAAAGTTACATAATCTAAATATTTGGGATGCGCATTGTTCACAGTTATAGCTATGCCCAGATCCGAAGCTGCACCTACATTCACTGTTGCATTATTTTGATCATTGGTGGCATTTTGATCGTAATTAGTTCCGGTTATGTTTGCAATGTTAGTCACTTGAGTATTAGGGCTAATGGGTTGTGCTATGATGTTCAGCACTGCGGTTGCACCATTTGCCAGGTTTCTTATTGTCCATATTCCAGTTGAGGAATCGTATATTCCATTTCCGCTGGCTGATATGAATTTTAATCCTGCAGGTAGTTTGTCAGTGACTTTAACCCCTGTGGCATTATCCGGCCCATAATTATGGGCAGTTAGTGTAAATGTAACATTTTGCAGATACTTTGGATGTGGATTATCAACAGTTTTGGTTATTCCAAGGTCTGAGGCAGGATTTATAATCACTGTTGTATTACTTTGGTTGTTGGTCGAATTCTGGTCGTAGTTAGTCCCATTTATCCCTGCGATGTTGGTTATTTGGGTGTTTGAAGTTGTAACTTGTGCTATGATGTTTAGCACTGCGGTTGCACCATTTGCTAAGTTTCCGATGGTCCAAATTCCTGTTATAGGATCGTAATCACCGTTTGAAGATATGAATTTTAACCCATTTGGCAGTTTATCGGTTACAATTACTCCTGTCGCTGTATCTGGCCCGTTGTTATGGGCGATTAAGGTAAATTTAATATTTTCTAGATAATTTGGATGTGTATTGTTTACTGTTTTGGTTATTTTAAGATCTGAAGCTGGATCTACAGTTATTGTTGTATTGCTTTCATTGTTGGCTGAGTTTTGATCGTAGTTTGTTCCATTTATGGAAGCTATATTGGTTATTTGGGTGTTTGATGAGACAACCTGTGCAATAATATTTAATATTGCTTCTCCACCATTTGTAAGGGTTCCGATGGTCCAAATTCCAGTCGTTGGATTGTAATTGTCGTTTGTGAATATGAATTTTAACCCGGTTGGTAATTTGTCTGTTACTGTTACTCCTGTTGCTGCGTCAGGCCCGTAATTATGTACTTTTATTGTGTATGTAACATTTTCCAAGTAGTTAGGGTGCGTGTTATTTACTGTCTTTATTATTCCTAGATCTGAAGCTGGATCTACAGTTACTGTGGAGTTGCTTTCATTGTTGGTTGAGTTTTGGTCGTAGTTAGTCCCGTTTATTCCTGCGATGTTGGTTATTTGGGTATTGGATGCTGTTATCTGTGCGATAATTTTTAAAATGACACTTTCTCCGTTTGCTAAGTTTCCGATGGTCCATATTCCTGTTGTTGGGTTATATGCTCCGTTTGAATTGTCTGAAACCCATGTCAATCCTGAGGGTAATTTATCAGTTACAGCTACGCTTGCTGCTGTATCTGGCCCGTTGTTGTGTGCTGTTATGGTGAAAGTTACTTTGTCGAGATAATTTGGATGTGTATTGTTTACTGTTTTTGTAATGTTGAGATCAGAGGCTGTGGATACTGTTGTTGTGGTTTGGTCCTGGTTGTTTGTGGGGTTTTGGTCGTATGTGTTATTGTTTACAGTTGCAATGTTGGTTATAACGGTGTTGGACTTCACGATCTGGGCTATTATATTTAATGTGATTGATGCTCCATTTGAAAGGGTATCTATAGTCCATACGCCTGTATTATGATTATATGCTCCGTTACTATTATCTGATATCCATTGAAGGCTGTTTGGTAGATAATCACTTACAGTGATATTATTGCTTGCGTCTGGTCCATTGTTAGTTACAGTTATGGTGTAACGTATTTTATCCCGGTAATTTGCAGTTGTTTTATCTACAGTTTTAGTTATTCCCAGATCTGAAGCGGGACTTACATTTACAGTCGCATTTGACTGGTCATTACCAGGTTCTGGGTCGTAATTAGTCCCAGTTATATTGGCAATGTTTGTTATTTGGGTGTTTGAAGAGACAACCTGTGCAATAATATTTAATATTGCTTCTCCACTATTTACCAGGCTTCCGATTGTCCATATTCCTGTTGCTGAATTGTATGTTCCATTACCGCTGGCGGATATGAATTTTAACCCTGCAGGTAATTTATCGAGTACAGTAACGCCTGTTGCATTATCTGGTCCGTTGTTGTGCACTTTTAATGTGAAAGTAACATTTTGCAGATAGTTGGGTCGGGTATTATCTACTGTTTTGGTTATCTCCAGGTCAGAAGTGTTTACATGTAATCCTCCTGCCGGAACCTGTGCTTCGGCATCTGCATGTCCAATTACCAGATTAACAAGGCCGCCTCCAAGAAGACCAAGAATTTGCAGATGCAAAGCATCACCTGATGCTTTGGCATAGGTACCATCAGCAGAAGTGGTACTTTCAATACTGCCCAATGAAAGAGTTAATATGTTAAGGCCAAGAAGGCCAATATTAACGTGACCATTTAAGGTTAAATCGTCTAATATGCTTATACCTAGAGCTTTAATATCTGCTACGTTCCATGTGAAATTTGCAGTAGCGCCTCCTGGTTTTCCATTTACTGAAGCTACTGCATTTGATTGCAATGCTTCAATTTCTAGTAAAGGAATTCCTAAAAGAGTTATAGTTATATCGGCTACTCCTGCATTTGAAGAGCTTATTAAAATGCCTGTATTAAAATTGGGTGTTACACTGCTGTTTGCAGTTATAAGATCTGCATTTAAGGATAATACGTCCAATAATTGTAGAAGTTTTATACCTACATCAATTGATGCTACTTCTCCTGATCCACTTGATTGTGGTAAAGTAGCACTTGAATTTGAAGTAGCACTTAATAGACCTACATCTATACCTAAAAGCTTTAGAGATGAGAGTAAACTGGCATTATTTGATGGAAGCAGCCCTCCTATTTTACTGCCTTCATCACCTGTTGAATATACATCTAAAAGTCCTGCTAATAAGCTTCCTGTAAGAAGTTTAACTTCTAGAGGAGTTCCTCCACCCTGGGAATAATTTAAAGAGGTACTGTTTACCCATGCGCTTGATTTTCCAGCGTAAATATCTGCTAGAATATCTGGCAGTACTCCTACATTGAGTACATAACTTGATGCACTACCGCTGTATTTAAGCAGGTTATAAAGTCTAAAATTTGCGGTACCGTAAAGATTAGGATCGCTTAGGTTTGAACTGGGTACGACTGTTATTGTTTTAGAAATAGGCATATAACCTAATTTACTTGCAATTATTATGAAACTCGTTTTAGAATTAATGAAATTTAATGAATAGGTACCATCATTGTGGGTTGTAGTTTGGGCTACCTGCGTGTTGTTTTGGAGAACCCTTATTGTGACGTTTCCAAGGCCTTTGTTGGTAGAATTATCCTTGACTACTCCCGATATTATGGGATCTGGGGGTTGACTGCTGGTATTGTTTACACTTGTTGATGATTGTAAAGAGTGAAAACTAGAATTACTGTTATTGGCCGTTATATTGGTCGTGTCTGCTGCTGAAACTGTACTACAAAGAGCTAACGTGATGATACAAGCTAATATTAATATTGTTCTTTTAATATTCATTTGAGAATCACCTCCTGTTTTTTTAGAAGAAATTCAAATCTTTAATAGCTATATTAACATTTTTTGGGCGATTTTTATGAATTCACTACATCTAAAAGAATGTGAATTATAGTAAAACATTTGTACTAATAGTGAACTGTTTGTGGGTACTATCACACGTTTATTAAAGAATTTGAATAGTTATGTGATTTGACTAATATTTTCAGTTCCATTTCAATAATTCATACTATAAAGTTTGGTACGTTATGCACAAAACGAAAAGAAGTATATCTACTTTTATTTAGTAATATAATAACATATTATATTATTAATAAACAAATAATTTTGATAAATCAATTTATATGGCATAAAGATCGTTTTAAAAGTACACTTATACTTAAAATAATCTTTTAGACTATTTAAATAATATAAATAAATAAAATAGCTTTTAAGTTCTAAATAATGTTTATTTGTGCACTTTAATTACTTTAAAAGTTATATATAAATTTTATTTATTAAATTAAATTTGCAGTAATTTTATAAAATCAGAATAGGAACGTATATATTCATAATACTTTAATAAAACTATTTTAAGCTCAATTAAGTATTATCCATATGCATATTAGTTATAAATTAATAATAGGAGAGATAATGGATGTATATCTACAAAATAGGTTAAATTAAGAAATTTTTATATAATGAAATTTAAAAAGAAAAAAAAGTAAAAGATGAATTTTACTATCTCGTGCGTTACTTACGTTATGACTGCAGTTCCTTTTATAGATGCAACAGTTGTCAATTTGACATTTGAGACTATTGCTTGTTCAACTACATGCAGCACGACCTTAGAACCGCTTTTTAAATTACCGATAGTCCATACTCCTGTTTTAGAGTTATACTGGATGTTCTTGTCTTTGGATATGTATTTGAATCCTTTAGGCATTTTAAGGGTTACAGTAACGTTTTTAGCGTTCATTGGCCCGTAATTGTATGCTGTTATTGTAAAAGTAACTTTTTGATTATATTTAGGGTGTGCATTGCTCACTGATAGCTTTACAGCTAGATCCGCTGCTGGTCCAATTTTCACGATTGCAGCTGCATTGTTGTTGCTGGATTTTTGATCGTAGTTGTTTCCAGTTATGGTGACAGTGTTAGTTACCTTAGTGTTTGGAGCGGTAGCTTGTGCCACTATGTTAAGTACTGCATTTTCTCCGTTTGCTAAGTTTCCGATGGTCCATATTCCTGTTATGGGATTATATGTTCCTTTACCACTGGCTGATATGAATTTTAACCCTGTAGGTAATTTATCAGCGACTTTAACTCCTGTAGCATTATCTGGTCCGTAGTTGTGTGCGGTTATGGTAAATGTAACCTTCTGCAGGTACTTAGGATTTGCATTGTTTACAGTTTTGGTAATTCCTAGATCTGAAGCGAGTTTTACAGTTATTGTTGAGTTATTTCGGTTGTTGGTTGAGTTTTGGTCGTAGTTAGTCCCGTTTATGGATACAATGTTAGTTATTTTGGTGTTTGATGTAATTACCTGTGCTATAATTTTTAGTATTGCATCTTTCCCGTTTGCCAGGCTTCCGATTGTCCATGTTCCTGTTGTGGGGTTATATGTTCCAGTGCCACTGGAAGATATGAATTTTAACCCTGCTGGTAGTTTATCTGTTACTTTTACTCCGGTTGCCGTGTTTGGTCCGTTGTTGTGTGCTGTTAATGTGTATGTGACATTTTGCAGGTAATTTGGACAGTTATTGTTTACTGTTTTAGTAATTTTTAAATCTGAAGCTGCACCTACAGTTATAGTTGAATTGGATTGATCATTATTAGGATCTGGATCGTAGTTAGCCCCTGTTATATTGGCTATGTTGGTTATTTTGGTGTTTGATGCGATGACCTGTGCTATGATATTTAATGTTGCTTCTGCTCCATTTTTTAGTGTTCCGATTGTCCATATTCCTTTTGTAGTATTGTAAGTACCGTTACCATTAGCTGATATAAATTTTAACCCTGCTGGTAGTTTATCTGTTACTATTACGCCTGCTGCTGTATCTGGCCCGTTGTTATGTACTTTTAATGTGTAAGTTATGTTTTGAAGGTAGTTTGGATGTGTATTGTTCACTGTTTTGGTCACTTCAAGATCGGAAGTGTTTACGTGTAGTCCTCCTACAGGAACCTGTGCTTCGGCTTCAACGTGGCCGATAATCAGATTAACCAGGCCTCCTCCAAGAATGTCAAGAACTTGTAGTCTTAATGCATCACCTGATACTTTGGCATAAGTACCGTCGGCGGAAGTATTTGTTTTTTGGCTGCCTAGGGATAGGGTTAATATACCTGGAATTTCAATCCCTGCTTTTAATTGGTCCAGAGTAACAGTCGCACCTAAGAGTTTTACGGATGCTACATGCCAATTGAAAGTTGCAGATGCTCCTCCTGGTTTCCCATTAACTGAAGCTGTCGCGCTTGTTTGTAATGCTTCAATTTCCAGTAATTTATCACCTAAAAGTGTTACAGTTATGTTGGCTACTCCTGCTTTTGAAGTGCTCAATAAGATTCCTGTATTAAAATCGGGTATTACGCTGCTGCTTGAACCTACTGCACCTACATTTAATGATAATATGTGGAGTGCTTTTAAAAGTGTTATATCCAGATCAATTGATGCGAGGGTACTTGTTCCACTTGCAGATGGGGGGTTGGCGCTTGAATTTGATTCAGCACTTAAAAGGCCTATATTGAGTCCTAAGTTATTTAAAATTTTGTTTAAAGTGGAATTAGTTGTTGGAAGCAGTCCTCCAGATTTATAACCTTCATTTCCTGTTGAGTATACATCCAATAGTCCAGATAATAGACTGGCCGTTAGAAGTTTGATTTCTAGAGAGGATCCGCCTCCTGTGGAATAAGTTGTGGAATTGCTATTTGCCCATGCACTTGATTTTCCTGCATATATGTCTAATAATATTTTAGGTAATGCACCTATGTTTAACACATAACTTGAAGCATTACCGCTGTATTTAAGCAGTTTGTAAAGTTTAAAATCTGCAATACCGTAAAGATTAGGATCGCTTAGATTTGAACTGTGTTTAACTGTCACTATTTTAGATATTGGCATATATCCTAGTTTGCTTGCGATTATCGTGTAAGTTGTATTGGAATTAATGAAGTTTAAGGAGTATGTACCGTCATTGTGAGTTGTAGTTTGGGCTACCTGCGTGTTGTTTTGAATAACTTTTATTGTGACGTTTCCAAGGCCTTTGTTGGTAGAATTATCCTTGACTACTCCCGATATTAGGGGATCTGGAACCTGGCTGCTGGTACTTTTTACACTTGTTGTTGATTGTAAAGAGTGAAAACTAGAATTACTGTTATTGGCCGTTATATTGGTCGTGTCTGCTGCTGAAACTGTACTGCAAAGACTCAATGTAAAAATGCAAACTAATACTAATATTATTCTTTTGATATTCATTTGAAAATCACCTCCTGTTTTTTTAAAAAAATTCAAATCTTTAATGTAGGCTTGGCCATTTTTGTCAGAGATAGAAATGTGAAATATAGTAAAACATTTGTACTAATTGTAAACTGTTTGTGAGTGTTATCACACGTTTATTAAAGAGTTTGAATGGTTTAGTGATTTGACTTCTTTTCAGTTTCAATAGTCCATACTATAAAATTTAATACGTTATTCACAAAACAAAAACAAGCATATATGCACATATTTGGGGGTATTATATAATATTAGATTATTAATTAAAGATTTATTTTAAAAAATTAATTTATATTATCTGTTAGCTATTTCAAAACTTTAAATGAGGATTAAAACTAGTTTTAGTTGATATGAAGTGGTAACTTTGTAAAATAAGTTATAAATAACTAATTTTTACACTTGAAATTGACCTCTGGAATAGGTGAGAGAACCCTATTATTTTTTTATAGTTTAAAACATAAAATAATAAGGGAATAATTATGGAATATGATGTTGTGATAATTGGTGCAGGACCTGCAGGGCTGCTTGCAGCAGCTAAGTTAGCTGATCATCTTAAAGTTGTTTTAGTAGATAAAGGGAGGGGGATGGAAGGAAGAGCATGCGCTGCCCTTAAAAATAGCACCTGTAGAAAATGCAAACCCTGTAATATAACTGGAGGACTTGGTGGAGCCGGAGGGCTTTCTGACGGCAAGCTCAATTTAAGGCCGGATATAGGCGGTAACCTTGAAGAGTTTGTAAGCAATGAAGAAGCGTGGAATATTATAACTGAAATAGATGACTTTTTTTTAAGACATGGTGCCCCAGATGAGCTGTATTCTCCATCTAAAGGAGATACATCTGAAATTTTAAAGAGATCTGCAGCAGCTGGAATTAAATTTATCCCAATAGTCCAGAGGCACATTGGATCAGATAAGACACCTGCTGTCATAAACTCCATAAGGAAAGAACTTGAAAGTAAGGGTGTTGTTTTTTTACTTGAAACTGAAGTTTTGGACATTCTTGCGGGTACTGAAATAAAAGGAGTAATTGCACGGGATAAATCTGGAAATAAATTTGAAATAGAATGTGACTATGTACTAGCGGCACCTGGAAGAGTTGGTGCATACTGGCTCTCAGATCAGCTTAAAAAGCTTAAAATTCCTATAAAATACAACCCTGTTGATATTGGAGTTAGAGTTGAGGTTCCACAAATTGTAATGGAATCTATAACTGAAATAGAATGGGATCCCAAATTTCACATAACAACAAAAACATATGACGACTTTGTAAGAACTTTCTGTGTATGCCCTAAAGGGTTCGTTGTTGAAGAAGTATATGATAGTTTTGTTGGTGTAAATGGGCATTCTATGCGTGAAAAATTATCTGAAAATACTAACTTTGCATTTTTAGTTAGGGTAGAATTAACTGAACCTGTTGAAAATACCTCAGCATATGCATTTTCAGTTGCAAGCATTGCTAACATACTTGGGGGTGGAAAACCCATCATTCAAAGACTGGGAGATCTTAAAAGAGGCAGGAGATCAACATGGAAACGGATTGAAAAAAGCCATGTTATTCCAACATTTAACAATGTGGTGCCGGGCGATATTGCTATGGCCCTACCAAATAGGCTGGTCGTAAATATTATCGAAGGTCTTGATGCATTGAATGAAGTTATTCCTGGAGTAACATCTGATTCAACACTTCTTTATGCTCCAGAAATTAAACTGTATGCCATGAGAACGGAAGTAGATCGAGGGCTGAAAACTGGTATTGAAGGACTTTATGTGGCAGGAGATGGGGCAGGAGTTTCAAGAGGGATCGTTGGAGCTGCTGCAACTGGTATTATAGCTTCAAATGATATTTTAAGAGAAATTAACACCATTTAATTCTATAAATGGATATAAAATAATAAATATTCTAATAAAAGAGTTTTAATATTTAATTAAATATTATAATGCCTATTTTTACATGTTTAACCTTATTTTGAGCTATTTTTGGATAAAAGGCATAAATTTATATCATATGTTATTAAAAATATATGTATTAGATTTAGGGACTCTGAAATAACTATTAGGAGGATTAAAATGAGAAGTCTGTTTGCGGGGATACTGGCCATAATTCTTGGTCTTATAGTTATTGCGTTTCCGTTTTTAACAGCGGTAACAGTCAGCATATTTGCGGGTGTTGTGGTACTTTTAATAGCAATATGGCTGCTTATACTGGGAATATCTGAGCTAGAAATAAGCAGAACAACAGGTATATTGAATTTGGTACTGGGTATTATAGCCCTGATAATAGCAATTGGTTTGATTATAAACCCTACCTTACTCAGCTTTATAGCAGGATTGACACTGTCTATAGCAGGTATATTCCTGATAATAGCAGGTTTAATATCGTTAGTAGATGGAATGCACCGAAAAATGGCATGGGCCGGAGTTTTAGGTATAGTCCTTGGTATTATCTACCTTATATTGGGCTTATTTGCATTTAATCCAGTTAACTTGGGATTCTTAATAGGTATCTGGCTAGTTATAACTGGTATATTCAAATTAGTAGAATGAATTTAAAGAGTGGTAATTAATTACCACATATTTTGTTTTAAAACATTTATTCCGTTAAAAACTTCTAAATTAGTCAGTAATCTGTTTAAAAGCATTAAAAAGTTTAAAATAATTTTGAGAAACAGTAGCTATTTTTTACGGACAATTACTGCAGTTCCATAGGCTAAAATTTCCTGCATTACATTTGAAACTTCATTGGAATCATACCGAACGCTTATTATAGCATTGGCACCCATTTGCTGTGCATGATCTATCATCCTGTACACTGCTTCGTCCCTTGACTCTTCCATCATCTTGACGTATTCCTTTATTTCTCCACCAAACATGGAACGTATTCCTGCACCTACCTGCCCGCCTACACCTCTACTGCGGACAGTCAGCCCGTAACAAAAGCCTTTAGTTTCAACAACTTCATATCCCGGGACATGGTTCGAGCTTACCACTATAAAACTCTGCTGTAACCCTCCCTCGTCATTGTTTATAGGCATTTCGCCCTCTTGGGAAGTATTTCCTTTCCTTCT
The DNA here is from genome assembly GCF_038562635.1 of Methanobacterium sp. Taxonomy (NCBI): domain Archaea; kingdom Methanobacteriati; phylum Methanobacteriota; class Methanobacteria; order Methanobacteriales; family Methanobacteriaceae; genus Methanobacterium; species Methanobacterium sp. The sequence goes on from NZ_JBCFBO010000001.1 coordinate 2,059,880, forward strand.
TTCTTCAAGTTTCCTTTGTATTTCCTCATTTGAGACCATGGGAACCAACTCATTTACTAAACTACAGTTATATTTGTCCGGTTAGATTTAAATCTTTATATTCTTAGGTAAAAAATTAGTTAATGATTGAATTTTATTAACATCCTTTTAAATGCAATTCACCGGCAAATAATACTTATAATATCTCCACTTTTAAGTTCGTAGTCGCTGCTCACCCTCATGCAACTCCTCGCGTCCATAGCATGCATGAAACTCTCACCAATATCTGTATGGATTACGTAAGCTAAATCCCTTGGTTTTGACCCTGTCCTAATTAGAATAGCGTCTGGAAGCACGTTACCTTTGCCGTCGCACATCTTATGTTCGTCTTCAACAGGGAAAACAACGATCATCTTTAAAAGGTCAAAAATTACCGCGTTTAACGCTTCTTGTACTCCAGTACTTCCATATTTATTGAGTACATGTTCCTTAATATAATTCAAGGCTTTTTTCTGGGCATCGCTTAATTTTTCAGGATCTACTATTTCAAAGTCTGAGTCTCCAGAAGTATAATTTATTAAACCTGCTTCGGCAGCTTTTACCAGAGCTAATTCTGATTCAGCAGATGCGGGAATTACATTTTCGTATTTTTCCTGCAGGCGTTTCACGTTTTCCTCTGCAGTTGGAAGGTCTGCCTTGTTGGCAACTATGAGCATTGGTTTAGCTATACGCAGCAGAACAGCTAAAAATTCCTGCATGTCTTTATCTTCCCATGCATGATATTCTGTAGGAATAGACCTTTTTGCTTCAAGGATATCCTCTAATGATATTCCAATCCCGCTGAGCTGGTCATGTATAATTCTAGCAAAATCAACCTTCTCTGCCTGGGCCTTTCTTATTAACCGGCTCCAGTTTTTCTTCAATATCCCAAAGAGCCACATGGTTATTTCATGCTCTAAGAAGTCCACGTCTTCAAGTGGATCATGAGAACCTGCGTCTACAGGTCGTCCTTCTTCATCAGTTGATCCTGAAGCGTCTATTATATGTATAAATGCTCCAGATTGTCTTAAATCATCTAAAAACTTATTTCCAAGTCCACGTCCTTCGTGAGCTCCTGGAACTAACCCTGCAACATCTATGAGTTCTACAGGTATCATCCGGGTCCCGTCAACACATTTTGAGTTTCGGGGATTGCATATAATCTCTAGTTTTGTACATGGGCATTTTGTTGTGACATAGGCAACTGCTTTATTTGCATCTATGGTTGTGAATGGATAACTTGCAACTTCAACCTGACTTAAAGTTGCTGAATTAAAAAATGAAGATTTTCCGACGTTTGGCTTTCCTGTTACTCCGATCTGTAGCATTTTTATCACGTTCTATTTATTCTTTTTATCAGTTTAATATTGAGGTGAGGTAGCAGATAACATTTGTGGAAATTAATTTAATTAATTTAAGCATGTATAATGGAGAAAAGTAGTGTATAACACTGATAACTGGATAATTAATTAAAAAATTTAGGTAAGGATGTATTTTTTCCCGTACCGTGTTTCATATGTGTAATATAGTTTATAGGTCCATTTATAAGTCCAGTAGTAGTGCCATTTTCCATGGCGTTTGTACCAGTGTTTGTACCATTTCTTGTACCATTTTTTATGTGAAACCTTTGCTTTGTAGCTGTATTTTACTGTCCGGTAAATTTTGTATTTATCCGTGTAAACATATGACAATGTACCTGACCTGTCAATGGCCATGAATTTGATGGTTTGGCTGGTTTTAAGGATAATAGGGCCTGTATAAATCAGACTGTTTTTTGTAGGGTTACTTCCATTCAGCGTATAATAAATAGTTGCAGGTTCACTTGAGGTTAAGGTTACATTTAATGGACTGTAGTAAGAGCCTCCTTTTAGATTAACCCTTACTGTGGGGGCTGTGGAATCTGTTATTATGTTTGTCAAAGCTTTGAGAGCGTTGATTCTGCCTCCAGTTAAGATTTTCCCTGCTAAAGAACTTATATAATCTACGTTATTTAAAATGGTGTATTTTATTTGAAGGGCAGTTAGATCTGGCCTTATTGACTTAATGAGTCCTGCAAGCCCTGTTACATAGGGTACGGCCATCGAAGTTCCTTGCATATATCCGTACTGTGATCCGGGCAATGTGCTGCATATATGTGTTCCGGGAGCAGCTACATCAACTGAATTTAATCCATAATCTGAAAAAGATGCAAGAGCATCGCTTGTATCGGTTGCTGCAACTGAAATTATGTTTTTACTTGTAAAGCATGCAGGGTAGACTGGTGAAATATCATCATTTGCGCCACAGCCTCTATTTCCTGCAGCACAGACTACAAGGGCAGAAGAAGCATCAATTACATCTTTAAGGGCTTGGGAGTATTCACTTCCTCCCCATGAACAGCTTATTATGCTTGCTCCCATCTTGGTTGCATAGCGTATTGCAGATACAGCATCATCTACGTACCCGTTCCCTTCATTATCAAGGAATTTTAGGGACATGATGGTGGCGCTCCACATAACTCCTGTAACTCCTTTGGAGTTGTTACCCGCAGCTGCAATAATCCCTGCTACATGGGTGCCATGCCCGTCATCATCGGAGATATTGCTATTGCCGCTGATGAAATTCCATCCATAAACATCATCTATATATCCATTGTGGTCGTCATCAATGCCATTTCCAGGTATTTCGCCTTTATTTATCCATATATTGGCTTTAAGATCGGGGTGATTTAGATCAATTCCAGAATCAATTACTGCAATTATAACTTTATGTGATCCAGTTGTGATATTCCATGCCTCTGAGGCATTGACCTGAGAAAGTCCCCATTGATAATCATAGTAAGTGTCATCCGGAATAGAATTTTCTGCATAGGCATAATTGGGTTCTGCATAAATTACGTTAGAATTTTTTTTATACTTTGCTATTGCATCCTTTAGGGACATATTTGCAGGTATTCTAACCAGTTGTAATCCTTTTACATCACTGTATTCTTTTATTACAGTAGCTCCAATTTGGAGGTTAACCATTTTGGAAATTTTTTGGTAACTGGCTTTGCTGCTGTACTTAAATTTAACAAAAAGCTCATTTTTTTTGTAATTTATAGAACTAGTATTTTTTGAGGTTGAATTGATTACTATATTTGAAGAATTAGAGGTTGAAGATAGATTAATACTATCATTTGTATCAGAAACATTTGAGGCGCTAGCTACGCTACAAAATGTAAATAATGAAATTAATACCAGTATCAACAGTATTATATGTTTTTTCAACAGCTTCCCCTTTATTTAATTTATTATAATTCAGTTTATATTATGTTAAATCCAGTATATAATAATTTCTTATATTTAAATGCTTTAATGACGGTGATGAGCATTTTTAAGTTTTAAAATAATAAAATTTAGGCATATATGTATTAATATGAAATTTCATACATGCAGTGTCTTAAACATTTTAAAACGCTCATGCCAGAATGTTGTGTAAATAATATCGCTTCATTTTCGGTGTTACTGGTTAAGTAAATTGCATTTTTTAAGATAAATCCCCTATAATCAATTAAAACTACAATTTAACATGAAGTATAACTCATGCACAGGATCATGGACATGTAAAAATCGTAGCTAAAGAAAATGCGATGCATTTTCTGTGCATCAAAAACTTTGTTTTTGATAGCTTGCAAAATTCATAGAATTTTGCTGCCTGGAAATCGTAGATTTTCCGGTGGCTGACAAATACTTCGTATTTGTCGCCTGCAAAACTATGTTTTGCATGCCCCAAAATTCTTCGAATTTTTAGGGATTTTGTGAACATGAGCGTAAAGAAAAATAAATTCATTCATGTTTGCATGAATTTGCTGGTTAACTAAATAAGATATTTTAAACATATTCAACTCCAATTAACAGGTTCGTCTTTAACATACAGTAAAATTTCACAATAATGGACAGGGGAGAATAAGTTTTAAAAGTTAGTGAACCTATTAAAATAATATAACATATTTTAACGGGGTTTAAATGTCAAAGCTGTATATTGTAGGAATAGGTCCAGGATCTAAAGATTATTTAACTTTAGCTTCAAAAAAGGCGGTTGAATCTTCTGATGTAGTAATTGGAAGTAGGAGAGCACTTGATCTTTTTAAAATTCCAGATCATGGTAAGATAGAACTCAACGCTCAAAATATGAAAGAAGATATGAAACTCGCAGTTTCTGAGGTTAAAAATGGTAAAATTGTTGCACTGCTTTCAACTGGCGATCCTGGATTTTCCGGAATTTTAAAGCCGATTTTAAAGATGAAAGAGGATATAAATATTGAAGTTATCCCTGGAGTAAGTTCAGTTCAGTTATGTGCTGCAAAACTTAAAATTCCGTGGGATGAAGCTGATTTAGTTACTATGCATGGAAAAGGGATTTCAGAGGATATTTTAGATATCATCAACAATGGAAAACCTACAATAATGCTTCCAAACTTTAAACCAGCCGAATTAGCAGCTTATTTAATTGAAAATGACATTGATCAAGATAGAAAAGCGGCAATTTGTGAAAAACTCAGTTACAAGGATGAAAAGATAATAGAAACATCTTTAAAAGATATTTCAGAAATGGAATTTGGCTATATGTGTGTTATGGTTGTTTATTGATGAAGTTCAGTTCATCACTCAAAGTTTGTAAGATTAAACTAATTCTTCATCTTCTTCCTGCCACGTTGGGTAAACCATGGCTAAAAATTTAAGCTCATTATGGCCGATATTTTCGATGTACTGCTTTGAATTTGCAGGAATATAAATGACTTGGCCTGGTTGAACTTTTTCAGATTCGTCATCAATATGCATAATGCCCGTGCCTTCAAGGATGTAGTATATCTCAATGGAAGTTTTTAATCGGTGGGGTAGTGAAGATTCACCCGCCTTTAAAATTGCATGGGCAATGCTGTAATTTATATTTAAGTCTTCATTTTCCTTTTTTGGATGCAGTAATTCGCAGAGAATAGTATTATCAAGGGCTTTAAAATAATCGCAGTTTTTTATGTCTCTTATCAACATATAACCATCTCAGTTGGGATATAATTAATAATATTATATAAACAATTGAATATATGGGATATTAACACTATAAATGCTTTTTTATAATACAAATACATTATAATCAAATTTATTGAAGTTAAGTCAGTTCGGTGCTTTATAAGGGCATTTTTTATGATTATATATTCTATTATAGTAATAAACGATATTTTAAGGGTATAATCAGTTATATTTGGAGATATAATACATATGATCTAATAAATACTTAAAATAAGTTTAATTAAACAGTTTAAAATTATGACTCTAAAATTAAAATTTAGGTAAATAACAAAAATAAAAGATATTTGAGTTATAATAATCAAATATTTTTAGGATTTTGACTGTAAAAGAAGATCTATGGCATCATCTACGGTTACAATACCTTTTAGATGATTTTCATCGTCAATAACAGGGATTGCAAGTAAATTGTACTTTGCAATGGTTTCTATTACGTCAAACTGCTTTTTGTTAACATCAACGGATATGACATTTTTAGTCATGAATTCTTTTATTGGTTTATCCTGATCTGCAAATAACACCTGTTTTAAAGATGTAACGCCTGTTAAATTATCCTGTTTAGATAATGCATAAATGTAATAAATACTTTCAGCCTCTTTATCCATTTCTTTGAGCTTATTTATAACTTCACCTGCTTTCAACTCTTCAGAAACTGCCGCAAATTCGGTTGTCATGATCCCTCCAGCGGTGTCTTCAGGGTACTGTAGAAGTTTCTTCAGGTCCTTTGATTCTTCGGGATCCATTAATCCCAGTAAATTATCTGTTTTAGAATCGGAAAGACAGCCGAGTAAATCAGTTGCATCATCAGGCGACATTTTATTTAAAATATTTGCAGCTTTATTAGAATCAATTTCATCCAGTAAACACATCTGGTTTTCCTGTGAAACTTCCTCCAGAATATCTGCAGCAACTTCATCATCAAAGGAGTTGAGGATGGTAACTGAATCTTTAACGCTCAACTTTTCAACTATATCTGCTATGTCTGCAGGGTGAAGCTTTTTAAGGTCGTATTCATGAACTTTTAATTTTAAGTTGAACATGTTGTCCTTGCTTGTTGAGACATCAATGTCTTTCCAATCGATATAATCCTCTTGAAGGTTTATTTTAAGGCTGCTGGCAATTTTTTCCAGTCCAAGTCTTCGCAGTACTCCTTTAAGACTTATATCTACTCCAATAAGTCTATAATGATTGTTAACAGGAGATACCTGCAGGTCATTAATTCTTCTTATTTTTTTGCCCTCTACATCCACCAGCTGTTTGTCAAATACCTCTTCTACAAGTTTGATATCTCTTTCGCCTATATCATATTCTTTAATGCTTTCAAAGCTGGTATTAAGCGATATATTACTTCTGGAATTATTTATATATTCCCAGGGTATGTTAATATCCTTTTTATGGGGGCCACGAAGAACTATTGCATTTATTACCGGATATGATCTCTTGGCAGAGATTATGCAGTCTTTACATTTCCCAATTATTTTACCATTTGAGTCAAGTACGGGTTTTTCGATAATTTCGCTTATAAATTGTAAAAAATCACTCCCCTGAGCAGATTTATTTTTCGCTTATGTCTATCATGCACATGGATTATACTTCCTGTTAAATTGTAATTGGGACATAGAATTATCTTAAAAATACGTATTCAACATATAATTTATTTAAACAATCTCATGATGCGGGTGTTACTTTAAAATTCCGGTTATAACTACGATTTCTTCAAAGAAACATTTTTCACTGGCTGTGATGCTGGCCTCAAATCCCAGTGCATCTAATTTTTGGATGGTTTTTTCGTTATCTGATAAAGATGATTGCACGAGCTGGACTCGACCGCCTTCATTTAGGTAATCTTTCACTTCTTCAATGAATTTATCTATAGTTTCTCTTCCTTCTAAACCACCATCAAAGGCAGCATTAAGCTCATCATCAAGCTTTTCATCTTCTTCAGTTGGAAGGTATGGTGTGTTGAATAAGATTAAATCAAATTTCTCATCTTTAACTGGCTCAAATAAGTTCCCTTGTTTTAATTCAACGTTATAAGTCCGGTTAGTAATGGTATTTTTAAGGGCGCATTTAACTGCATCTTCATTTATGTCAGTTGCAGTTACTTTTTTTGATTTTTGTGCAGCTGTAACTGCTATGAGGCCTGTTCCTGTCCCTATTTCAAGTACTTCATCTCTCCTTTGAATATCTAAATTTTCTGCAAGTAAGAATGTGTCTTCTGCAGGTTCATAGACATTTGGATGAGTGTGAATTACGATTCCGTTGTATTCTAGCATTTTAATCATTTCCTTGTTAAATTGGTTTTTAATTTCATAAAAGAGAATAATAAAATATAGTAAATGTAACTATAAATTTTATTTTTGTTAGTGGGATGTGCGTATTTTTGATATAATTTACATTTTTCAATATATTTGAAACTTTTGATACTAGTATGAAGTTTAGATAATCAGCCGTCAATCTGTAAATTGTATTTTCCTTCTTCATCTGGATCTTTTATGATTTCAACTTTATCTCCAGCTTCTAATCCTTCCCATGAAATAAAATAGTGTTTATGAGGCCTGTCTGGTCCTCTACAAGTACATGGATATGATTCTACCATGACTTCTCGGGATATATTTTCATTTGAAAGCTCAAAATTAGTTCCAATGGGAGGAAAAAATGATAATTTACTCTTTAGAATAAAAATGAAATCTTCCTTAGCTTCTTTTGAAGATATCTTTCTTGAATAAGTGTTTTGAGCGGCCATGTATACTCCTCAAACTCGTTTTGATGTTAAAAATTTACCTTCAAACCCGTCTATAGCAGCTGGAAGGCAGTCAAGCACCGATGCAAATCCTGAATGGTGTAAATTCAGCACTACTGCGCCGATAACTTCTTCACGAGTAGCACCCTCATTTTTGGCCATCATTGCATGCATCTGCACTCCTTTTACATTCCGATTAGCGGTTTGAATGGCTATGTTGATTAACTGCTTTGTTTTAGCATCTAATCCTTCTAAAGATTGCTGGGCTTTAATCAGGTCGTTAAAACGTTCTGCAACTTCGGGACATTCTTCTATAAATATTTCATATGGGCTCTTGGTCATATTTTCATCTCTTCATTTTTTTTGAAAATAAATTTATGTACAGTATTATATTTTTCTTGCAGATATACCATAAAAAATCAGTACAATACTGATAATTGAAGGTACTAATGCTATAAATGTTGGATAAGTAATGTAGTATAATATTGAGCCGATCAAAGCAATAATGCCTATAATTATAAAGATTATATTCAAAAGATTAGATTTCATTTTGCAGTTCCTCTGCTGATAACTTTATAATGGCATTTAAATAATTTTATTTAAAATTAATAATTTAATATATAAATATTAGTGTATTAAACGTTTCAATTCCCCAGAAATCACCATAACTTCATCAGGCTCAAGTTTTACAACCCTTGCACTCAGGAGCTTTTCATCTAAATTTGAAACTATTTCTTTGGCTTCCTTTTTATCCACATCTGCAATTTCATGGAATGAGTTAAGCAGCGCATTTCTCACTTTTTTCTTTTTATGCTGGAAAAGCGCCCTTGAAACTTTTATAAAAAATTCGTCAATTTCTGTTTTTTTGGGAATTAATTTGATTACAGCCGATGATATCTTGGGGTTGGGGAAGAATGCATGTTTTGAAACTTCAAAGAGCATTTTAACATCCCCGCAGAAACTCATCATCAATGATAGTCTTGAATAATTAGATTCACCCGGTTTTGCCACCATTCTTTCTGCAAATTCAAGTTGGTACATAAGTACTGCAAAATCAAAGTCATATTCAAGCAGTTTAAATGTGATGGGGGATGAAATTTTATATGGAAGGTTGGATACAACTTTATTAAAATAAGGAAAATCAGTTTTTACTGCATCTGCAACCATAACTTCTACATTTGAAATATTAAGCTTTTTAAGGCGTTTATTTAAAACAGCAGCAATTTTTTGATCCTGTTCAACAGCAATCACTTTTTTTGCATGTTCAGCCAGGGGGATTGTCAATGTTCCTATACCTGCGCCAATTTCAAGTACGGTGTCTTCAGAAGATAGATCTGCATAATCCACAATTTTGTTCAGTATATTTGAATCTATCAGGTAATTCTGACCTTTTCGCTTATCTAATCTTATATCATTCTCTTTCAGTATTTTTAGAGTTTCTTTAACTAACATTAGATATAACCTGAGTAAGATTGTAGTGTTCTATTAAAAAAATTAGAAAAAATATTTAATTTAAAATAATTAGTTTCGTTTTGTAGTGGATCGGGTGAAAAGTACATATTTTCGCTTTCCTTTTTTGTCTCCTGTAACTTCAAGTTCCATAAGAACTCTTTTTGAAAGAAGCTTTACAGGGTCTGAAAGCATAGGGACCCTTTTTTTGAGATCATCAAAGCTTTCAAACGGTTTTTCTTGTCGCGCTTTGATAATGTCCCACATATGTTTTTTTCCAATTCCAGGTAATAGTTCGAGTTGATGGAGTCTGGTTGATATTGATCCTGCTTCGTTGAAAAACCCAATGAATTTATCTTCCTTTGATTTAATGATTTCTTCTACAACGTAGTTTAATTCAACTTTAGCAGTGGCAGTGAGGTCATCATATCTGAGTCGTCGGTTTACACGAGAGATCTGGTCGCGTTTTCCTGAGCCTATATAAACTTTCTGGTGAATATCCAGTGAAACGTTTTCTTTTGGAATAAGCTCAAGTAGAGTAAATTCCTCTTTGCCCATAGCTTGAACTACAGGTTTTCTTTTATATGATGGTATACCTTCTTTAACATAACCTAAAGGAAGATAATCCAAAATAATTGCATATTCTTCCATTTAATCACATCGCCGATGCTATCTCGAATATTCGAGTTTGAAAATCATGTTGATTTTCAATATTTAGTTAATATCTTAAGATATTGTCTGGATTAAGATTCAATTAATCCTCTGAAATTTGTTTATATTATTATTGGCTTTAATATTCCTTATAGTTATCTGTAATTATTTACTATTTCCAATATCTTCTCCATGTCCTCTTGTTTAAATGAACCCCTTTCTTTAGCAAATATTAACCTTAAATCCGCTAGATCTTCAGGCATAATATCTGCCACCTTAATAGCTTGAGTTTTTTTGATTATTTCTGAGAGTTCTTCAACCAGTTTCTTAGCAGCTTCTTCATCTAACTTTGAAAATTTTGTTACATGGTCCAGAGCAAGATTTTGCTCGTATGTAAGCTCATAATGCTCTGAAAGCTCTCCAAGCATCTCTTTAACTTCTGCAATTGTGATAGGATCAGTATCGATAACTTTTTTCCCAATCATCAATATCACTCTTGCATTTTAAGGTGTTCGGGTCTTATTATTAATTTTTTAGCCTTATTACCGTCGTTTATTTCTACTATGTATGCTCTACCCCTCTTATCAGCTATTCTACCGGTTTTCCCGTGGAAACGAGGGTGTGGTTGACCTTTTTGAACACTAGGATCAATTATTATGTGGACTAAATCACTTTCATCGAAAGTCTGTATTTTTTTAGTTATTAAATTTGCCCTACTTACTCTTAAGTCCTTTTTAAGTTTATAACGTGTTTTGCTTCTAAAACCTCTAGATCTGGTTACCATTCTTAAACCTCCGTGATTATTAAAGTTATTAAATTGAAATTTAGAATATGTTAGTGCTATATTATACAATTTCAGCTGATTCGAAGAATTCTTTAGAAAAATTCGTTAAGTGAAATCAGATTTCAAATATGTAGATCATAATTGGCATATTCTCTATTTATGTAATATTGTTAAAACACTATTTATACTAAACTTGTCTATTTTAAATTTTATTAAATTTAAACCTTATGAATATATTTGTCAGTACACTTTTAAATATTAACCTTAAAATTCAGTTTTATATTAAATATCATGCTGAATTTATTAAATATTTACTTCTAATACATCTAGCTGGATGCAAAGAGCATTAATTCCTAAAATTTCAGATACGCTGGGTTTTGATCTTCCTTCATCACCAGATATAAGTTCTTTTATGTATAAACCGCCTTCACATTCCACTATCATTTCAAATTTACGTGCATCTATTGGTTTGGTAGTTATACTTCTTACTTTTCTTGTTCTTATTTTATCTGCACGTCGGTGAGACACTCTTATTGGAGTTCGTTGATTTATAATCTCCATTGAATGTAATAAATTTAATTTGTCATCATTAATATCATTTTCAAGCTCTACAATTGCTCTATAAACTTTATATGTGTCTGTAGATGAGCATTTTATGGTGCCTTTTCTATCTTTTCCCACGAATTTTAAATCATGAACTTCTACTTTTCCACCTGCAAATTTGTTGATTTTTTCTTCAAGAATTTCAAGATCTAAATCTCTTATCTTGGGTTCCTTAATCTCAAGTACAAATGGCCTTCCACTTCCAAGCATTTTAACATCTATATCTTCTCGACCTGCGCCGTGGAATTTGGATTCACTTCCTATGGCTAATTTTACAGCTTCTGGTGAAATTAACTCTTCAACCGTTTCGGGGTACTGCTTCCCTGTGTAATTGCAGCTTGGACATCCTTTGCCTCTGCATTTTCCACATGGCCATTTAGTTTGAGGGATACCTCTTACAAGCTTTCTGTAGCGTCCTTCTATAAAGATTGGATTTAACTGAATGTCTATATCATTATTTACAAAATCCACCATTATGACTATATTGGGATAATCAAATTCTACGTTCTTTTCGAGGGTTGAATATAATTTTTTGCCGATTTCTCGATTAATTTCTTTTTTAATATTTTCAACGTCAAGTTCCAGATTTTTCTGGATTTCTCCTTCTTTACTTAGAATCTCTGGTGAGACACGACATCCAACAAGGAATGTTGAAAATTCAATGTTTTCATGGTTTATTTTATCTATTATTTTATCAATAAGCCCGTTTTCAACATCATCAAACAGGTTACCACATATGTAACATGGATCCGATGTACTGCTATTGTTTTCATTTAGGATTTGTCTTACGTATTCTCCCCTGTACTTGTTATCTGGTCCTTCCACAGTTTGGGAGAATGTCCTGCCTAAACAGTGATCGCATAAGTTTCCTTCTGTTATTTCCATAATTTTCAGTGCTTTTTCTGTAATTTGTGATTCCATTGTCTCATCCGGGTAAATTAATTAAAATAAGTTAATTAACTGAAGTATTCAATTAAAAAAGAGGTAAGTGAGTTTTAGCGCATCATCTGTCTCATCATCTGCCCTAATGGCCCGCTCATTTTCCGCTTTCCAAAGCCTTTCATTGCTTTTTTGGTAACGTTGTAATATTTAAGAAGTTCTTTAACATCTTCGTTTTTCATACCAGAGCCCCTTGCTATCCGTTTTACACGGGACTGCTTTATAACTTCGGGGTGTGTGAGTTCGTGTTCGGTCATGGAGTCCATCATAATTTTATATTTGGTTAACTTTTCTTCTGTTACCTGGGAAGCATTCTTTGGAAGTTTATTTCCCATTCCAGGGATCATATTCATGACCTGTTGCATCGGCCCCATTTTATTCATCATTTCAAACTGTGAATACATGTCTTTAAGGGTGAATTTACCGCTTAACATGGCGTCCATTGTATCTGTATCGATGTCTTCTTCTGCAATTTCTTCTGCCTTTTCCAGAAGTGTTCTAATATCTCCCATTCCAAGAAGCCGTGATATAAACCTTTCAGGGTCAAATGCCTCGAAGTCATCAATTCTTTCTCCAGTTCCGATGAATTTTATAGGTGCACCAATTTCAGACACTGCAGATAGTGCCCCACCACCTTTTGCAGAACCGTCTAATTTTGTGATAACTATTGAACCTACATCTGTAGCTTGATTAAATGCAAGAGCTTGTTCCCGTGCTTGTTGACCTATGGTTCCATCGATAACAAGCATAACTTCGTTGGGATTTACAATTGATGACAACTGTTCCATTTCAGTAAGAAGGTCCTGTTCTTCTTTATGCCGTCCTGCAGTATCTACAATTACGATATCGTTCTTTTTGAATTGTTCAATACCTTTTTTTGCAAGGTCAAGCGCGTCTTTATTTTCTGGATCCCCATACAGCGGCACGTCCATGCTTTCAGTCAGCTGACGCAGCTGTTCATATGCTGCAGGCCTCCAGGTATCTGTACTTACAATTGCAGGACGGAAACCTTTCTTCTGCAGGTACCTTGTAAGTTTTCCAATGGTGGTTGTTTTACCGCTTCCCTGAAGCCCTACAAACATTATTCTATATGGTTTAGCATTAACTTCCACTTCTTCTGCTTTGCTGCCTACCAGGTTCACCAGTTCTTCGTAAACAATAGTTATAATATATTCTCTTGGTGTAATTCCTTTAGGAGGCTCTTCTTTTAGTGCCCTCTCTTCTATGGTTTTTGAAAGTTTAAAAACAAGCTTAATATTAACGTCTGATTGAATAAGTGCCCTTTGAATATCTTTTACAACTTCTTTTACCACTTCTTCATCGATTATGGGCATACCTGCTAATTTTTTCATTGTTTTGGTCAAGTTTTTACCTAAATTACCTAACATGATCTGCCTCGTATGATTTTTATAATTCTCAATTCGTGATTATTGCATTAAATTTTAATTCTTATTTGATAGTTTGTACAGGTCAATTTATACTCTGAGTATTTTTAAATTAATGTTAAGAATAGTAAAATACATTATTAAATATACCTTACGTTATAAAAATATCTTTGTATATATTATTAACAATAGAATTAGATATGAAATATTAAATTTTACGTGTTTTAGTAATGATATTTATATGTCTCGGTGATAAAATGCTTGATAAACTTAAAAAAACCCTTGAAGAATCACCTATAGTAAAAAAAGGTGAATATAATTATTTTGTACATCCAATAACTGATGGCATAATGCTTGTTGAACCAGATCTTTTAAAAGAAGTTTCAAATGCAATTACAAAAGTTGCAGATTTAAATGTTGATAAAATCGTATGTATGGAAGCGATGGGTATTCATATTGCAACTGCACTTTCCCTTGAAACAAACATTCCATTTGTGGTTGTTAGAAAAAGGTGCTACGGCCTGGAAGAAGAAGTTGCAGTCCACCAGGTTACAGGTTACAGTGAATGTGAGCTTTACATAAATGGACTCAGAAAAGGAGATAGAATTTTGGTTGTAGATGATGTTGTGAGCACAGGTGGAACTATGGTGGCAGTTTTAAATGCTCTTAAAAGCGCAGGGGCGGAAATTGCAGATATAGTTGCCGTTGTGGAAAAAGGAAACGGAAAAGAAAGGGTCAAAAAAGAAACAGGTTACGACGTCAAAACTCTTGTTAAAGTGGATGTTAACGGGGGTAAAGTTGTAATAGAGGACAGTATACTTTAAACTGAGTAGGTAACAATGCTTAATTACGATTTTAGACTGGATGAAGTTGTTCAAAAAATAAAGGAAATGGATGCAAAAGCAGTCGGTATCCAGTTTCCAGAGGGCCTTAAAATTCATGCAGTCCGTGTTGCAGAAAAAATAGAAAATGAAACCGATGCAGTGGTTATAATTTCGGGTGATCCCTGTTATGGTGCATGTGATGTTTCAGATACTCATATGGAGGGCTTAGTAGATCTAATTGTACATTTTGGCCATATAGAATTCCCAATTGAGTATAAAGTGCCGGTTCTATTTATTGAGGCATATTCTAAGATAGACGTAGATAATGTACTTAAAAAAAGCCTTTCATTTCTTCAAAACTATAAAAAAATAGGAGTTGTAACCACTATTCAGCATTTACAACTTTTAGATCATATTAAAGACTTTTTAATTGACAATGAAAAAGATATAGTAATGAAAGAAGGTGCAGGGACAAGAAAAGGTCAGGTTCTTGGCTGTAATTTCTCAGCTATTAAAGATGTGGATGCAGATGCATTTTTGTTTATTGGAAGCGGTAATTTTCATGCCCTTGGAATCACTCTCTTTACAGAAAAGCCAGTTTTTATTGCGGACCCCTACATGAATGAAGTAAGAACAATAGATGAATTTAGAGATAGAATACTGAGAATAAGGTTTGCAAAGATAACAAAGGCGGGTGATGCCCAGAAGTTTGGGATCATTGTTTCATCAAAAAGGGGTCAGTTCAGGCTTGACCTTGCAAAAAGTTTAAAGAAGATGATAGATAAAGAAAAAAGGGAAGCATTTATAATAATGCTGGATAATGTTTCACCAGATCTTTTAATTCCTTATATGGACCTGGACGCGTTTGTTGTAACTGCATGTCCCAGAGTGGCTATAGATGATGCAAGTATGTATAAAAAGCCTCTTTTAACACCTAAAGAACTTGAGATAGTTCTAAATAAAAGGGAATGGGAAGATTACAAAATAGATGAAATTGAACATGTATAAATAATATAAAGAATGTAACAACATAAGATAATTATAAAAATGATCAAAATTTTAAAACTTTTAATGATAATTGTATAAAAAATAAAGGAAAAATTAAGAAAGTTTTACTTATTCTAGTCGAGGTGAACTAATGAAAGCTAAATCTGGAGACTTTGTCTTACCTGGTGATGTATTGGGGGTTACTGAAGAGTTTGTTCCGTCTGAGTGGACATATGAAGAAGATGGAGAAATCAAATCACTGGTAGTTGGAAAAGTCTCAATCGATGAGAAAAATAAAAAGATATCTATAATTCCAAAAACTGGCACTCCAGCTCCTGTGGAAGTTGGTAAAACTATAGTTGGGCAAATAACTGAGGTTAGAGGTCAGAGAGCTTCAGTAAAAATAGAAAAAATTAAAGGTATTGATAGGGAACTTACAACCTCTTTTGTTGGAGGGATACATATTTCACAGGCCCAGAAAGGATATTTATCCAAATTAACTGAAGCTTTCAGGATTGGGGACATAGTAGAAGCTAAAGTTACAAAAGTCATAGGTCTGGATAATGTTGATCTTACAACTGCAAATGAAGAACTTGGAGTTCTAAAGGCCATGTGTACCAAATGCAGGCACTACATGGTAAAAACAGATAACGAAGTCGTATGCTTAAACTGCGGGAGAAAAGAAAGAAGAAAACTCGCTGCACACTATAAGGGCTAAAATACTTCATTTTTTTTATTTTGCATGTTTTTAGATTTTAATTGTACTTGTTTTAAATGAATTTTCTATAAATTGAGGTTGAGTGAAACATTTTATAGTGAATGACCAAATATTTTTGACTAAATTTTATAAAAAATTTTGTTAATATGCCTGAATTTAAATATATTTAAATTCTAAAATTAAGCGTTTAAAAAGTTACATCATTCACTATAAAATCATTGTAATGTCGAAAAGTATATAATCTAAAATTTAATATAAGATTTAATACTATGAATTACTAATGAACTAATTTGATAACCGTATTATGCATAGTATATTTTTATTTTGTAGATGTTTAGAGTTATTAGTAAAAATTGGGGTATAAATGAATAGATTTTGTTAAGATTATGAGGGATTAAAATGAAGATTATAAAAGATACTAAAAACGAACTGGAAATTGAAATTACAGGCGAAACCCATTCATTATGTAACGCACTCAGAAGAGCTTTGATGGAAGATAAAAATGTTGAATCTGCAGCATATGTTATAGCTCACCCTATTGTGGGAGAGCCAAATTTGTACATTAAAGGTAAAAACCCAAGAAAATCTCTTGAAAAAGCTGCAAAAACGCTTCAAAAAAGAAGTGATGAGTTCAAAAGTATTTTAGAAGCCTCTTTAGAGGAATAATCTTTAATGAAAAATAAAAAATTTAGGATAATTAAAAAAGAAATACGCATTTTGGGAGTTGACGATGCTCCTTTCCCTCCTCATACAAAAAACAACGTCATGTTAATTGGCACCATCTTCAGGGGAGGAACATGGCTTGATGGGGTATTAAGGACTTACATCAAGGGGGATGGTACAGATGCAACTGCAAAAATCATCAAAATGGTAAATGACTCCAGGCATAAAGATCAAATTGGAGTCATCATGCTTGATGGAATTACTTTTGGCGGATTCAACGTTGTAAATATAAAGGAAATCTTTGGTGAAACTGGCATTCCTATCATTGTTATAATGAGGAAGTTTCCAAATTTTGAGAAGATTAAGAAGGCTTTAATGAGATTTGAAGACTGCAAAGAAAGATGGACATTAATACAGGAAGCAGGAACAGTCTATAAAATAGAAAATAAAGAGCCTTTGTATATCCAGATATATGGCATTGATCTTGAAGACGCTGAGGAAATAGTTAGCATTGCTACAACAAGAAGCGCTATACCTGAGCCTATAAGGGCAGCTCATCTTATAGGGGCGGGAGTTGTAACTGGTGAATCCAAAGGAAGCGCATAAAAATTAATTTTAAGGTCGTGATTAAATAAAATCTCCTTACTTAACTGTTGATGCCGTGATACTATGTGAAGATGATTCCATAGTTTTGATCAAACGAAAATATGATCCATATAAAGGTTCGTGGGCGTTACCCGGCGGATTTGTTGAATGGGGCGAAACAGTAGAATCTGCAGTTGTAAGAGAAGCTAAGGAAGAAACTGGCCTTGAAGTGGATATAATCGAACTTGTAGGAGTTTACTCAGATCCTGGAAGAGATCCGAGAGGACATACAGTTACAGTATGCTACCTTACGAGAAAAATAGGTGGAAATTTAAAAGCAGACACTGATGCTTCCATTGCACAGCATTTTAAAAAAGATGAGATTTTGAAACTTAAACTCGCATTTGACCATGATGTCATCTTAAAAGATGCGTTTAAGTTATTAAATAGAAGTAAAACATAGATACAAACCTATTTCAGTATATGAATATTGTAGCCCGATTTTTAAAAGACCACAAAATAATTCTTATTAATGATTTTAAACTCGGATAAAGTTTATAAGTGTTGAGAAACTATTTTTTTTAATCACAATTATAATAATTTTGTAGATAAAGTTACAGATTAAACTCACAGATACATCAAACTAAAAAATTTATTTATCTAAAAACTATCAAACTGATAAGGAGGACTAAAATGGAATTTTGTCCAAAATGTGGAACTGTCATGTTTCCTAAGGATAACTGCTTTAAATGTAAATGTGGATATGAACGGGAAATAACCAAAGAACAAAAAAACGAGTATGAAGTCTCTGAAAAAGTATCATCCAAAGAGAATATAATAGTTAAAGGCGATGATGTAAAAACATTACCAACTACTCGTGCAATTTGTCCAAAGTGTGGCAATAAAGAGGCTTACTGGTGGCTTCAGCAGACCCGAAGGGCTGATGAATCTGAAACAAGGTTTTTAAGATGCACTAAATGTGGGCAGACCTGGCGGGAATATGATTAAGTAAATCAACTGTCGTTCATCAATTGATGAGTTTTAGAAAAATATAAGACCTTACACAATAGTGAAGGGGTTATTTTATGAAAGAAAATTCAGAAAAAGAGAATTCTAAGGGGAAGACGGAAGAAAATTCTGCAATTTCCAAGAATTCTGATAATAAAGTGGAGGAAGAATCCACCACTTCTAAGTCTAGGGATGATTTCTTAAAAAAGTTGGACTCCATGTTTCCAACTCGTAAACCTGGAAAAAAAGATAAAGCGGAAAATACAGAAAATAAAGCTCCTAAAGACTCTGAAGAACAAAAACATGAAAATTCAGAAGATCCGGACAAACATGATCCTCATGCATTTCCAATGATCGGGGATTTCATAGGGTCAGATAAATGGAAAAATCTTAAATCTGGAAAGAGCAACCTGGTACTCGTAATAGGAGTTGTTGCAGGTATTTTACTGATATATGCCGGTATTTCTTTAATGATGGGATCTGTTGGGTCTCCTGAGAGAGTAGCAGATAATGTACAATTTGAAGATGTTTCATCGTTTTCAGCATTTTTAATCTTGGCCGGTGCTCTTTTAATGGGAGGGGTTTTAGTCCGCAGATTTCTCGACAAATCTTTTTTTAAAGGAATAAATAAAGAAGTCGAGTCACACAATGGAACGTCTTCTAATTCAACTGAAAAAGAATAATAAAAGGTATAATATAAATAGAACTAATAAAATAATAGGATAACAGAAAGTCTTAAATCGAAGGAGGATAAAAATGTTTAAAGCGGTTCTGAGCGATTCGAACATCTTAAAAACCAGTTTTGATGCTATATCTTCTATTGTAGATGAAGTACAGATGCAGGCAGATAGTGAAGGTCTAAGATTGGATGCACTGGATAGATCACATATCACATTCGTACACCTTGAACTTAAACCACAATTATTCGATGAATTTACTATCGACGAGCCTTTAAAAATAAATGTAGACACCGAAGAGCTCATGAAAGTCTTAAAAAGAGCAAAAAGTAGTGATATTGTTGAACTTTCAGTAGATGAAGGAAATCTTATTCTTATATTTGAAGGGGATGCAAGACGCAGATTTAAAATAAGACTTATAGATATTGAATATGAAGCACCAAGTCCACCAGATCTTGAGTACCCAACTGAATTTGAGATTCCATTCAGTCTTCTTAAAAACTCTATTCAGGATATTGAAATAGTCTCAGATAAGATTGCACTTATGGTTGATGAGGATAAATTTACTGCAGAAGCTGAAGGTGAATTTGGTGATGCAAAAATCGAGTATCTTCACGGGGAAAAGATAGATGCAAAATCAAAATCCATTTTTTCACTTGAGAAAATTAAAGAGATGCTAAAAGCAGATAAATTTTCAGATGCGATTGTTTTAAAACTTGGAAATGATATGCCCCTTAATCTTTCCTTAAAAATGGCTACAGATGAAGGAGAGCTTAGTTTTCTTTTAGCTCCACGTATAGAAAGTGAAGAATAGAAGTAAATACAAAAAAATTAACTGACTACAAAACACAGATACAGTAATCTATAGTGAATGACGTAACTTTTTAAACTTATAAATTTTGACAGTAAGTTGATCAAAATTTACATCTGACAAATTGAGGAAATCTCTCAAAAATTCCCTCGAAATCCTCAAAAAAATTTTCAATTTTTTTGGGAGTTAGAAAATATTTCATATTTTCTAAAGTTCGTAGAATTTCGGGGCCACGAAACTGAAAGTTTCGATGGCGCAAAAATCTTTGATTTTTGCAAGCTGTAGGAAGCTATCAAAATCGTAGATTTTGATGCTGCAAAATTAAAAATTTTGCAAGCTTTGCTTCCTGGCCGCAAATCGGAGATTTGCAGGTTTAAAGCATATAAACAAATTACTTTATAAATAATTAACCTAAAGTATTAGGTCATTCACTATAAAAGCGAGGAATAAGGTTGGATGAGTTTTTCCAGAGATTGAGGGAAATCCAAAAAAAAGAACGTAGTACAAGTGGGTTAGCTGATGTTGGAGATAACTTCTATAAAGATGTTCACAACTATTTAGATAAGCTGATAATGAAAATAGGAAATAATCCTTTTTCTTTTGAATCATATCTCCTTAGAGATGCGAGAAGAATTGCAGCAGAAATCTGTGAAAGGCGAGAATATAAAATAACAAGTAGTGCTCTGATGAATGTGCATCGTATCTATAGGATATTCGATGAAAAATCTGAAAAATCAGATATAAATTCTCCTGCGATTCCCCCTGCGAACTTAACCCCTGAGGAAGAAGATCTTTACTATTCTCTCGTAAAATCACTTTCAAAATATAGGAAGGGGATGAAATCTCCTTTAGCTAAATTTAAAGCGAAAAAAGAGAAACAGGAGTTAAGATCAGAAGTATCAAACGTTCCAGAGCCATCTGCGCCGTTAGCTAATGAAAATCTAAGCGCGGGAAATGTTAAGAAAGCAGCACCTGCTGGAATTGAACATGATATTGAAAGTTTTCAGGCATATACAAGTCCCGGATTTGAAGCACCTGATATAGAACCGCCTATAGGGCCCGAATTAGAACCAGAATTAGAATCAGATATCGGACCTGAAATGGACTTTGAAAGTCTTGAGAAAAGAATTTCAAAGGCAGCTGATCAAAAGGATCCAGTTAAAACACTAATGGTTCTTGAAGAGCTTCCTTCTATTATGGGTATTGATAAAAAAGTTTACGGCCCTTTATCTCCTCAAGATGTAATTACGATGCCTGAACCAAATGCAAGGATACTCATAAAGAATAATAAAGGGAAATTTATTGAAAAATACGAAAAAATATCTTATAGATGAGTAACAGGCATTTGGTGCTGTTTAAAAGATATATTTATTAAAAATACACAAGAATACCATTATTAATTGGATTATGACATTGTAGCTATTCTATTTATAAAGATATAGTTACCCATTGTAATACATATTACCTAATTTTTGCAGAAATTGATGGAATTAATCCAAACATATAAATAAACTATTAAGAATAAATAATGCTAATATCGATTGAACTTTGAAAATCATGATATTTTCAAGCCAAAAAACCTTATGAAACTATATTTTTCAGGTTTCAAAATCCTCGATTTTGAAAACTGCTGGTTTTAAAGGTTTTTTTAGGAGTTTAATGTAACTATATTTTTAATCATAAATATATGGTTTATTTTTATAAATAGAGGTGATTATAATGAAAATTCCAAAAGAAAGAAGAACTTACTGTCCAAGTTGTAAAAAACATACTCTTCATGAAGTATTCCAATCCAAAAAAAGGAAAGCAAGCGAGCTTAAATGGGGGCAACGTCAGTTCAGAAGGGTCACAAGTGGGTACAGAGGTTATCCAAGGCCACTTCCATCTGGAAACAAACCAGTCAAAAAACTGGATTTAAGATACAAATGTAAAGAATGTGGAAAAGCACACATTAAAAGAAACTCATTTAGAGCAGGAAAAGTGGAGTTTGTAAGCTAGGTGATCTCATGGCAATTGCAGGAACTCACAAAAGTAATTTTTTAAAAGTCAAATGTTTGGACTGCGGAAATCAGCAGACTGTATTCGATCACGCAGCATCAAACGTCCAGTGTATCATATGTGGGAAAACACTGGTAAAACCAAAAGGCGGAAAATCTGAAATAGTAGCTCAGATTATTGAAGTCCTTGATTAAGTAAAGTTAAGGGCTAATCCAAAATCAGGTGTTTTAATGGTAAGAATGAAAAGAGAATGGCCCAGCGAAGGAGATTTAATAGTAGGAACAGTGCACAAAGTTTTAAACTATGGTGCATTTGCTTCCCTTGAAGAATATGAAGGAAAGGAAGCTTTTATTCATATTTCTGAAGTATCTTCGGGATGGGTAAAAAATATCAGGGATTATGTCCGTGAAAACCAGAAAATCGTTGCAAGAGTCTTAAGGGTAAACCCTAAAAAAGGCCACGTCGACGTTTCCATGAAAAGGATAAGGGAAGATCAAAGGACAAGGAAAATTCAGCAGTGGAAAATCGAGCAAAAAGCTGAAAAACTGCTTGAAATATCTGCAAAAACAATAGGAAAAGATCTTGATGCTGCATATGATGAAATTGGATATGCTATCATAGATGAATTCGGTGATCTTTACGAAGCATTTGAAACAGCCGCAGAAGAAGGAGAAAGTGCACTTAAAGATAGAGGAATAGATGGGGAATGGGCAACAACTATAACTGAAGTTGCTAAAAAGAACATATCTCCTCCGGAAGTTCAGATAACTGGATATATTAACTTAAAATCTTATGCACCTAATGGTGTTGATATAATAAAAGAGGCACTCGGATCTGTTGAGGCTGATAACGTTTCAGTCCAATGTGTTGGAGCTCCAAGATATCGGTTAATAGTTAAATCTTCTGATTACCTTACAGCAGAAAACTTAATGAAAGATGCAGCACAGCAGTGCATTGAACTTGTTGTTGAGGAAGGCGGGGAAGGCGAATTCCAGCGTGAATTAGAATAGGAATATAACTCCATAATAGTATGCTACAGGTCTTTTAATGAAAATGAAAATGAAAAAGTGTAAATCCTGCGGGGAATATACACTTAAAGACAAATGTCCTTACTGTGAAGGTAAAGTTGGAGTGGTATATCCACCTAAGTATTCTCCTGAAGATAAATATGGGAAGTACCGGAGAATACTTAAAAAACAACTGCTTAAAAAAAGGAGTGATTAGATGAATAAAACTTATGTGAAGATGATAGAAGAGGTGGACCTTAAAGAACCCATATTCATAGAGGCACTTCCTGGAATCGGTCACGTTGGTAAATTAGTTGCAGAGCACATAATTCATGAACTCGATGCAAAAAAATTTGCAGAGTTATACTCACCATCATTTCCGCCACAAGTCTTTGTAAGTGAAGAAGGGCTTATTGAACCAATGAAAAATGAGTTTTACGCACTTAACGGTGACAATGGGCAGGATTATATAATTCTTGTTGGAAATACCCAAGGTTTAAGTCCAGAAGGTCAACACGAAGTATGTGGAATTATACTTGACCTTGTAGAAAAATATGGGGTTAAACAGATGTTCACCCTCGGTGGTCTTGGAACAGGTCAACCTATTGAAAAATCAAAAGTATTAGGTGCAGCTACTACATTAGAACTTGCAGAAATGTTGAAAGAACATAATGTAACTCTAAGATCCGCAGATGGAGGTATAATCGGGGCATCAGGCCTTCTTTTAGGAATGGGCATGCTTCGAGGTATTAATGGTGTATGCCTTATGGGTGAAACACCCGGATATTTCATAGATGCTGATGCTTCTAAAGCAGTTTTAACAGTTTTACTGGATATACTGAATATGGAAATAGATATCGTTAAATTAGAGGAAAGAGCAGAAGAAACTCGTAAGATGATATCCAAAGCTCAGCAAATGGAGCGAGAAATGGCTGAAAGAATGCACATAGCTCCTGGCGAAGAAGATTTAAGATACATCGGGTAATCACATTATTTTTAAACCTGATTACCATTTATTTTGATTTATTTTTGAGTGATTGTATGACATCACAGATATTTGTTTAGAATTATTTTTTTCCACAGAAAGCATGTAAATTTCAAGTGGTGGAGTTTATGATTATTAATGCAGATCTACATATTCACAGCCTTTATTCAATGGCAACTTCAAAAAATATGACCATAAGCACGATTGCATCAGAGTCAAAACTTAAAGGATTGGATTTAGTTGGCACGGGTGATGGTTTTCATCCGGAATGGCTTCAAATTATAGAGCAGAATACAAAGCCTTCAAAAACAGGAATATATTCAGTTAAAGAATGTGATAATGATTCACAGACGCGCTTGATAAAGAGTGTGGAGCATCCTGAGACCAGCACAGCTAAATGTAAATTCATTTTAACCGCTGAAGTTGAAGACCGCAATAGAGTTCACCAGCTTATTATTTTACCTTCAATTGAATCTGCTTACCAGATAAGGGAAGAATTACCATCTAAAAATATAGATAAAGAAGGTAGGCCTAGAGTTAATATGAATGGGGCGGAATTAATGGATTTAATTAAAGATCACAAAGGATTAATAGGTCCTGCCCATGCATTTACTCCATGGACAAGCATTTACAAGGAATTTGACAGTATATATGACTGTTACAATGATACTCCTGATTTTTTAGAGCTCGGACTTTCAGCGGATACTGATATGGCAGATAGAATAGAAGAACTTCAGAACATCCCATTCCTTTCAAATTCAGATGCGCATTCGCCGTGGCCCCACAGGCTTGGAAGAGAATTCAATGAAATTGAAATTAAAAAAATGACATTTGATGCATTTAAAGACGCAATAAAGGCAAAAAAAGTTGTAGGAAACTACGGATTTGATCCAAGGCTCGGTAAATATCATGAAACTGGCTGTGTAAGATGCTATGACACGATCATGATCGAAAAAGCACGGGAACTTAAGATGAGATGTCCATGCGGAGGACTTATAAAAAAAGGTGTTAAGGATAGGATAAGCGACATTGCAAAATGGGATGAGCCGCACCACCCAGAATTCAGGCCTAAATATACGCATATTCTTCCACTAGCTGAGATAATAAGTCTTGTTCATGGAAAAGGGATCACTACGGTTTATGTTCAGAAAATATGGAAAGAACTGGTACAGACATTTGGAAGTGAAATAGAAGTTCTGATTTATGCATCTCTCGACGAGATTGCAAGAACTGAATCTAAACTGGCAGGGGTTATAAAGTCATTTAGAGAAAATACTTTGAAAATTCAGCCAGGTTCCGGTGGACATTATGGGCAAATTATTTTAGGCTGAATTTTCTTAATTTAAACATTTTTAGATATTATCCTCTTTTTTAAATAATAGCTGCCAGTTCGATCAGCGGCATGTATAGATTTGATAAATAAATTTAAAGTGTAAAATATTCTGTTACGTGTTTTCAGATGCTAAACTGGAATCTTTTTGTTTTTCCAGTAAGGGAATTACTACTGTTTCTTCTTCATATGCCCCTGCATCCTGGATTAAACACCCTTCAATTTTGGAGTGAATGGCGGCAGCGTTTTCTGTGTCTACCAGGTCAACTATTTCGATTTGATCTCTAAATCTCTGGACTGCGTCATCGGTGACGTTTTCAAGATAGGGTATCGCCCCTTCAGCGCCTACTATTCTTTTTTTTGCATCTACACCGTTTTCATGTAGGGCTTTAATAGTTTGGCCAGTGATGTGTCCCTGGACCTCTGCACCGCAAACCACAAGGAACCTTATGTTAGGGTTGGAAACAACATTACCAATGACTTTTTCAATACCAAGATTTTCAGTGTGAAGAGAGCCTGATATTGATGCTCCTGCTTCAACAGGTTCATTTCCCATATGTGACCCGAGGGTAACTACTGCTACTGCGTTTTCTTCATCTCCGACAGTATAATCGCCGACTATCTGCGGCCATCCTTCAGCAGCGGGTTTTTTGTTTACCATACTTTTCATCTCCTGCAAAATTTACAATTTTGCGGACCCGAAAATCTTTGATTTTCGACGGTCCGGTAAAATTTGCAGACCAAAAAATCATAGCCGCCAAACACATAGTGTTTGCGGCATGCAAAAAACCAATGGTTTTTGCGGTTGCAAATCGAAGATTTGCAAACATCGAAAATGTAATTTCGTAAACATCGAAATTAACAATTTCGACAGATTTTAAGGTTTAGCTACAATTTTTTAATGATTCTTTAACCAATAGTTAATTTTTAACTATAAGTTAAATTTTAACTTGTAGTTAACATTATATAAAACTTTTGTTTAAAATTAATATGACACAGATCATCAAATAGAAAAAAATTTTAAAAATTTACATTATAGTTCTAACTTTAACATATGGTGATATATGTGTTGTAATTAATGTTTATCCATCATATAATGACATTCTAAGCTCAGCATTAAATTTGTAAGACAGAAACTTTATTATCTCATTGGACTAATTTTAAACTAGTAAAATAATGAGCTTGAAGTTAGATAAAATTTAGAGGAGAATCATATGGCTATTTCCAGAAAACAACGAGAAAGAGAACAGAGGCGCAATGGACTCATAGATGCTGCAGAAAAGCTCTTCTTTGAGAGGGGTTACGATAATGTTACAATGGATGAAATAGCAGATGAGGCTGAGGTTAATAAAGCACTGCTTTACTACTACTTCAAGAATAAGGAAGCGCTGTTTTTTGCTGTTGATCTTCGTGGAGTCAGAATATTGCATGAACTGTATGTAAAATGTTCTAATCTTGATGTTGATGGTTATAACAAAATAAAATTAATGATTCAAAGTCTTTTTGAATTTTCTAAAGATTATCCAGATTATTTCCGTATTTATCGTTATGCGAGGACAGAAAGGTTCCAGATGAGTGATAATAAAGATGCAAAAGAACTTGTAGATCTGACAACTGGAATATGGAGAATCATGGTTGAAGCGATACTTCAGGGGATGAATGATGGAACCATTCGAAAGGACGTGGATCCTGTAGAAATGTCTATTTATATTAATGTTATGAGTATGGGGGCTTTAAACATTGATATGAGCTTTAAATTGATATTGGAAGGCAGAGGAATACATCAAGATAAATTTTGGGGAGATTTGCAGCGTTTTTTGGATCCTGCAATCACAAATCGTTCTTTAATTGATTGAATATGCAGAAGATGGTCGCATTCATAAGAAATTAAACCGATTTAGCCTATTCATTCATTAACTAAATTTTTATATTAAAATGACTAAATGTTACATAATAAGCTCTATTTTAATTTATTTGGCCTGGGTGAGACAATGGCAATTTCAGATAGGAAAAAACGGGAAAAAGAATATAGGAGGCAGTCTATTATCGACGCCGCTGAAAAGCTGTTTTTTGAGAAAGGCTATGATAACGTTTCTATGAACGATATTGCTGGTGTGGTTGAATTGAACAGGGCCACAATTTATCTTTACTTCGAAAATAAAGAAGCATTGTGCTTTGCAGTTGTTTTAAGGGGAGTTAGAATGTTAAATGCGATGATCAAAGATAATGTGAGGAAAGCTATTGACCGTCAAAAGATAAATACGATAGGAAGGTCATATTACACATTTTTCCAGGCATATCCTCAATATCTTCAAGTCTATACTTTTTTCCAATCAGGAAGGTTTAATTTAACCGGTTTAAGGGGCCGCGCATACCAAGATGTAAATGAGATACTTAAATTGCAAAGGGACATTTTTGATTTTATACATATAAATATTAAAGATGGAATAAGAAAAGGAAGCATTCTTTCGGATATAGAAGGGTTAAAAAGAGAGGGGATCCGTCAGGATATAGATTCTTTTTATGCAACGAGTTTGATTTTATCTACAATAGAGAGTATTATAAAGCTTCCCCCATCTTTAGAAGAAGAACTTAAAGATAGAGAAATAACTGAATACCAATTTGAAGCGCTTTTAATGCACTTTGTAAGCAGATTACTTATGAATTAATGTTAAGAATGTCGTTGAATCTAAAATTAGTTATTGTTTTAAATTTTAGTTTTTTTAGTTGTTATTTATGTTTTTAAAAATATATTTGCTTTTTTATGGTTTTTACAGTTTAAAATGGTTTATTTAACGTTTCTTCCCATTTAAATTTAGATTCTTTTTACTTTTTCATGCAAGGTTTACCCAAAACATTTATATTACACTAACACTATGTTATAAAATAACACTGTGTTAAAAAATAACAACCTGTTATAAAATGACAGGTGGAAAGCCACTGAGATCTCCAAGGTAAAAAAAGTTTAGAAACAGCCGATGGAATTAGTATTTTCCATCTAAAGGAGGTTAAATTGTATGTCAAATAAAAAAGCGCCAGCAGAAAACTGGCCTGTAATGTCTGGTGAATATATAACTGGTGATCCTGAAAGTGCTGTAGCAGTAGTCACTCTAGGATCACACCTGGAAGATATGCCTGTTGCAGCAGGAGCTGCTATATCCGGACCTTTGCACACTGAAAATTTAGGTATTGAAAAGGTCATTGCAAATACTGTTTCCAATCCTAACATAAGGTTCCTTGTGGTTTGCGGTACTGAAGTTCAGGGACATGTCACTGGCCAAACTATCCAAGCTCTACATGAAAATGGTGTAGATAAAGATATGAAAGTAGTTGGATCACAGGGAGCCATACCAATCCTTGATAATATGACTGAAGAAGGGATCCAGAGATTTAGAGATCAGCTGGAAATAGTTAACCTGGTAGATGTGGAGGATCCTGCAACCATTCATTCAAAAATTGAGGGCTGTTTGGTTAACGATGCGGGGGCATATGAAGAAGAAAGTTCAGTTATTCCATTACTCGGAAAACGTAAAGACTCAAATGTAATAATTGAAGATGCACAGGTAGTTGAATGTGCTGAATAGCGGAGAAATTTTATGCCAACAGTAAAAATAAAAGATATAAACATGTATTATGAGATTCAAGGCGAAGGTAAACCGTTAATTTTTATACAGGGTCTTGGAACAGAAATCTCTTCTGCAGGCTTGTTTACAGCAGAACTTGCTAAAAAATACAGGGTAATCACATTTGATAATCGTGGCACTGGAAGGACCGACAAACCTGACGACGATTATTCTATTGAAATGATGGCTGAAGACACAATTGGGCTCATGAATAAACTTGGAATAAAAAGAGCCCATTTTATGGGCGGTTCTATGGGAGCATGTATACTGCAGGTAATCGGTGCAAAACACCCTGAGCGAGTAAAGAGCATGATATTATATTTAGCTACTCCTCGGTTCTCTGACACATTGAAAAACGCAATGGCGCCTTTTTTAAAGCCGCGAAAAGTGGAAGAAGAGGAAAATAATCAAATGCATCCTCTATTTATGCAAAAATATCCTCCAACTAAATGGTCTTTATCAAGACAGCTTGAGGCCAACATGGAATTCGACGGCAGAAATTTACTTGGCCAAATTAAAGCACCTACTCTTATCATTAATGCTACAAAAGACCAGTTTATCCCGATGGAATCTACTGAAGAACTAGCAGAAGGAATACCTCATGCAAAAGTGGTTCTTGTAGATGAAGATCATTTATTTCCCATGACAAAAATGGATTTATTAATTAAACCTGCGGTTGCGTTTTTGGAATTTTTGGAAGCTAATTAAGATTTAAATGAGGAAATATCATGCCAACAATAGGTAACGGTAAAAACAAGGGCGTGAACGTGAATGGGCACAATTATGCTATAGATACTTTTGAATATATACGTAAACTCTCAAATCTAGAACGAATGTATTTATGGAGTCCTTACAGCGATGTATCAATGGTAACAAGGATCAAGGGGAATATTTCAGAAGAAAAACTGCGCAGTGCATTGAATATAGTTTTGCAGATGCATCCACTTGCTGGTGCAAAGATCGTGTTTGATGATGATTATAACGCATGGTTTTCAACTGATAATGTCCTTAAACCATTCTTTAAAACCGTAAAAATGACTTCTGATACACAATGGCTCGAAGAGCTCCAGCGTGAAATTAGAATACCTTTTAATCCAGAAACGGGCCCTATGATCCGGTTTGTATTAATACATTCTGAAACAGTATCAGATCTAGTAGTTATATGCAATCACAGTATCTGCGATGGAATGTCACTTGTATATTTAATTCGTGATCTGCTTGACATTTATACAAATCCAGAACAAGAAATTAAAGTAATCGAGCCGGTAGATATTAAGGATTTCCTTCCAAAAGGAGGGTTTTCGCTGCAGTCGGTCATGATGAAACTTGTTATGGGCAATGCAAACAGAAAGTGGGAGAAAAATCCTTATTATTTTGACCATGAGGATGCGGTCGCTGTACAGGAAGCATATTGGGAAAAATATGTCTTCAATACAGTTCTTCTTGAACTTGAGCCTTCTGAAACGAAATCTCTTTTAAAACAGTGTAGAAATAAAGGTGTTTCAATTGGTTCTGCAGTAATAGCAGCGTTTATAGTAGCCCATGAAGATATTGCCGGCCAATTCGTTAAAAACCAGAAGCAGTTATGGGTCCCCTTTGACATGCGGAGACACGCGACTACCTCAGTCGATGATGTTTTTGGTCTTTGTATTGGGGCGCCTCGGTTTTCATATACTTACAATGCAAAAAAACCGTTCTGGGAGAATGCAGCAGTTTTACATAAAGAAATCCATAAAAAAGTTGCAAAATTAGACTCTCACACCATGGAAACTCCAGATTCTCATCCTACATTTATGGATGCATTGTCTTCGTTTGCACTTCTTAAAGAAGTTGTTCCTGAAGCATATACTAAAACAGAGAATTTGAAGAGGTATTTCCAGGATGAAAATAATATTACTTTCTCCTTTGCAAAAAGGTCCAGAAGCATGGTTCCAGGCACAATTCCTTCAAATTTAGGGCCACTTGACATACCTGAAACCTATGGCGACCTTCAAATTGATGAAATGATATTTTTCCCTGTAATAAGTGATTCTGTCCCTCTAAATCTTGGAGGGGTTAGTATTGGTGATAAAATGGTATTCTCTCTTAGCTATCCTGAGCCAAGGGATAGGGGAAATAACATGACTGGTGAAATGATTCAGATTCGTAATAGGGCTCTGGAATATCTGGGTTTTCCAGATAAAGCAAGCAAAAAAGCTATTGGCTAATTATGTATGAATAAAATGATGAATAAGGGGATTAAATCATGTCAATTGTAAAAGTAAATGATATAGATATGTATTATGAAATTCATGGCGAAGGTGAACCGTTAGTATTAATTGCAGGTTTGGGTATGGATATAAGCATGTGGGGCACTGCACATGAAATATACAAGAAATATAAGGTTATCATGTTTGATAACCGTGGAGTTGGTAGAACTGATAAACCAGAGGAGCCATATTCTATTGAGTTAATGGCTGATGATACAGTTGGCCTTATGAATAAACTTGGAATAAAACGTGCTCATATTATGGGCGTATCTATGGGGGGTTGTATTGCCCAAACAATTGCCATAAAATATCCTGAGCGGGTAAATGGTTTGATGTTACATGTTACTTACCCTAAATCGCCCCATTATGATCCTCAAGTTGCAGTTATGTTTGAGCAACTGCGTGCTATGGTAAAACAACCCGGATTTCTGGATAATTTGGGTAAGTATCCACCGACTGTTGATTCATTTATCCGACAATTCGATGCAATACTTGAATTTGATTGTTTAAAACAATTAAATAAGATTAGAGCGCCTACAATTATAATAAATGGTAAAAATGATGTTTCTAATCCGATTAAAAATGGTGAAGAGCTCGAATCAGGAATAAAAGATTCTAAATTGATCCTAGTTAATGGTGACCATCTGGTTTTGGGTACAAATCCAGAACTAGTGGTTGCTCCTGTTCTTGAATTCCTGAAAGAAGTTGATGCTAAATCTGTAGGGGAGTAAACTTCATGTCAAAAGCAAAATTAGATAACCTGGATAACGGATCAGATGTTACAAATATCTCAAAATACACTCGTAAAATCTCTAATCTTGAAAGGGTCTTTTTATGGCACCCTAACTGCAATGTATCCATGGTTACAAGGATCAAAGGAAATGTTTCGCAGGAAAGGCTTCGCAGTGCACTGAATATGGTTAAACAGATGCATCCGCTTATTGGTGCAAAGATAGTGTTTGACGATGATTATAATGCGTGGTTTTCAACTGATAATGTCCCACAACATAAAGTTAAGGTTGTTACTAGGGTTTCAGATATGCAGTGGTTCAGAGAACTGCAAAAAGAGGTTCAAACACCATTTGATCTGGAGGTTGGTCCGTTAGTCAAATTTATATTAGTGCATTCTGAGGACGTGTCTGATCTTGTAGTAATATGTAATCACAGTATTTGTGATGGAATGGCGCTTGTGTATCTGGTCCGTGACTTGCTTAACTGCTACATGAATCTTGAACATGAAATCAAAACATTATTTCCCCCTTATAATGATGAATTTCTTCCAGATAAAGGGGGCTTTTCATTATCATCAGTTTTAGCAAGACTAATCATGTATCAGGTAAACAGGAAATGGAAAAAGCATCCCTATTATTTTACACACGAGGACTATGTTGAACTTCAAACTGCATACTGGGAAAAGAATCAGTATGGGGCTGTTCTCCTTGAACTTGATTCAGCTGAAACAAAAATACTTTCAAAGCAGTGTAAAAAGAATGGTGTTTCAATTGGATCTGCGGTAACAGCAGCATTCATAGCAGCATATGAAGATGTTTTAGGCCCTTTTACAAGTAACCAAAAGCAGATATCAGTTCCATTTGACCTTCGTAGACATGCAGTTACTCCTATTGGGGATGTATTTTGTTTTTGCGTAGGATCACCTCGATTCTCATATAATTACGAATCAAAGAAGTCATTTTGGGAGAACGTAGTAGTTTTACATAACGAAATCCACGAAAGAGTTAAAAAATTGGACTCTTCTGGCCTTAAAGCTCCGGACTTGCACCCCACACTCATGGATGCATTTTCCTGTTTTGTGCCTTTAAAAAAAGTTGTTCCAGAGGCATATACAAAAACAGAGAATCTTAAACAATTTTCACAGGACACGAAGAATATAGCCTTTGAAGTTGCAGACAAATCGGAGCACATGAATCCTGGCATAATTCCTTCAAATTTAGGACGGCTTGATATACCTGAAACTTACGGCGACCTTCAAATTGACCGCATGGTATTTCTCCCTGCAATAAGTGATATTGTTCCCTTAATTTTGGGAGGGATCAGTATCGGTGGCAGGATGGTCTTTTCCATGACTTATCCTGAGCCGAAGGGTAGAAACCTGAGGATGGCAGATGAAATGATTCAAATTCGTAACAGGGCTTTAAAGTATCTTGGTTTTCTGGATAAGGCAAATGAAAATGCAATTGTATAATGATATGGTATAAATTTAATAGGGGTTTTAAAACATGCCAAATGTAAAAGTGAATGGTATAAATATGTATTATGAGGTACACGGCAATGGAGAACCTTTATTGATAATTTGGGGAATGGGTGGAGAGATCTCTACTTTTGTTGATTACATGGATAATCTGGATGAAGATTATAAATTAATCTTCTTTGACAACAGGGGCACAGGTAGGACAGATAAACCGGATGAACAATATTCTTTTGAAATGATGGCCAAAGACGCTGTTGGTCTTCTAGATAAACTTAATATTGAAAATGCTCACGTTCTGGGGATTTCTATGGGGTCACGTATCGCGCTTGTAATGGCTGCAAAATATCCTGGACGGGTTAAAAGTTTGATATTGAATGTTGCTGCCGCGAGATCCACCTGCGATGATCCTCAAGCAGCGCATTCATATGAACGGCTGTATACTGCAATGACTCAACCGGGATTTTTAGAAATAATGGGAGGGTATCCTCCAACTGTTGAATCATTTATCCGACAGTTTGAGGCTCTTAAGAATTTTGATGGGCGAGAATTATTAGATAAAATCAATGTACCTACTCTCCTAGTAAACAGTACAAAAGACGATTCTACGCCAGTAAAATTCGCTGAAGAACTTTTTGAGGGTATATCAGATTCAAAATTAGTTCTAGTCGAGGAAGACCATTTATTTATACGGACAAAGCCGGATCTACTAATTGAACCAGTTCTTGAATTTCTTGAGGAATTAGGTAATAAAAGCGCTACTCGGGATGTTTCATAAATTATATGGGGGAATATTATGCCAACTGTAAAAGTAAATGATATAAACATGTATTACAAGGTATGCGGCGAGGGAGAGCCACTGGTAATTCTTCAAGAAGCAGGTATTGAAATTAGTTCCATGTACAATGTTTTAGATGCATTTGCTAAAAATTATCAGGTCATAGCTTTGGATAATCGCGGTGTTGGTAGGACAGATATGCCAGACGAGCCTTATTCCATTGAAATGATGGCTGAAGATACAATTGGTCTTATGGATGAAATTGGTATAAAGAGTGCTCATTTTCTTGGAATGTCTATGGGTGCACGCATCGCGCTTGTAATAGCCGCAAAATACCCTGAAAGGGCTAAAAGTTTAATCTTAAATGTGGCAGCTGTAGGTTTCCCTGATACATTTAAGTCTATTTTAGAAGTATCTTTGGAAAACACCGATTTAAGGGAAAAACTGCTTCAAAAAACAGGGATAGTATTTATACAGAAGTATCCTCCCAATCCTGAATCATTTCTCAGACAATTGAAAGCTATGGCTGATTTCGATGGCAAGGTCTATTTGGATCAAATTAACGCGTCTACACTTGTAATAAATGGTACAAAGGATCATCTGGTGCCTATGGCATTAACTGAAGAACTTAAACTGGGAATTAGGGATGTAAAACTTATTCTTGTTGATGAAGGGCATTATTTTGCAGCATTGAAACCAGAATTACTCATTAAATATTCATTAGAGTTCCTGAAAGAAGTTGGAACAAAAACAGTTTTAAAACAGAATATTAAGATTGTGTGAAAACTACGATGGGATGTACTAGATGGAAAAAATTGAAAATTATAAATTTTTAGAAAAAGCAGCTACAGAGAGGGGATTTGCTGATGCAAAAGTTATTTCCATGGATAAAGTGGTAATTGAGGATAGATTACGCCTTCAGTGCATGGTCAGCTGTTTTCAATGCGGAAAAAATTTGAAATGCCCGCCATATGCGCCGAGCATAGGTGAATTCAGAAAAATGCTAAATGAATACTGTTTTGCTATGGTCATTAAATTTAAGCCCCCCGAGATATCAGATGAGATAATAGTGAAATATGGTCTAAAGGACATAGAAAATGATAAAGTTTCATTAATACAGGAATTAGAAACTCAATCAATAAATGCTGTAAGAAATCAGGATATGAATAAAACTGCGATGATGCGTTCTGATTTCTCTGGACCCTATAAAAATGCTTTAATGTCCACGCTGGAGCTTGAAAAAGCTGCATTCAAACAGGGATATACCCTTGCCACAACATTCTTTTATGGAGCTTGTTATCTTTGTGAAACATGCAATGTGAAAAAGGGCATATGCTTAAATCCGGAGATATCACGTTTTTCAGCAGAAGTTGCAGGTATTAACATCGTTAAAACAGCAGCAAATGCTGGAATGGGATTTAAATTTCCGATTAAAGAAGATGAACTGGGGGGACTAGTCATTTTATTTATAGATTAAGCTTCAAGTGTGCAGCCGGATGAAAGCTGAATTAAAAGATGATAATTAAGATGTAAACCGTTTAGATTTCCATGTTTAGATGATTTGGATTGGAGAGGATATTATGCAGAAAATTGACAGTTACAAAACTTTAGAAGAAGCGGCTTTGGAAATGGGGTACCCTGAAGTAAAGGTTATTCCTGCAGATGATATTGTAGTTGAAGATAGGGTACGCTTGAAATGTATAGTTGGTTGTCCTCACTACGGCAAAGGTTTGAGATGCCCACCATACACACCCAGTATAAACGAGTTTAGGAAGATACTAAATGATTACAGTTTTGCCATGCTTATTAAGCTTAAACAGCCTAAAATATCCAATGAACTAAAATCAAAATATAATCTAAATAATCTGGAAGAGCTAGATAGACTGCAGGATCGGTATGATGATGTAAATAAAATATCGGCGAGATTATGGTCAGATTTCGCAGTTCATTATAAAAATGCTTTAATGGACCTGCTGGAACTTGAAAAAGCAGCTTTTAGTATGGGATATACCTTTGCTACCCTATTTTTTGCTGGGAGATGTATGCTCTGTGAAAAATGTGATGTAGAAACTGGTATGTGTCGTAACCCGGTGATAGCGCGTTTTTCTGCTGAAGCTATGGGCATAAATCTACTAAAAACAGCAGAAAATGCTGTAATGGAATTAAATTTTGACTCAAGTGATTCAACTGGAATGGCGTTACTACTAATAGATTGATAATAAAAAAACTTAAGTTGAAATATTTATAACTTCATTGAAACAATTTTAGAAGATATTGATTGAACTTTAATAAGATGAATATAAGTTTAAATGCAAATAAAATAATGAAAAATGTGTGATTATTATGCAGGAAATTAAGTTAGATACAAATTATATAGAAAACGTTTTAGCTCAAAATAACTACATTCCTGATGATAATATAGTTACTGTGGTGTTTTTAGCGCTATCACTTAAAAAACCTATATTAATTGAAGGACCACCAGGCACTGGTAAAACTGAACTTTCTAAAGCGATTTCAAGAGCGTTTGAAAGGGATTTTTTCAGAGTACAGTGTTATGAAGGCATAACTTTTGAACAGATCGTTGGGGAATGGAACTATCAAAAACAGCTTTTACATCTGGAAATGTCCAAGAAAATAGAAACAGAAGGAGATGTATTTAGTGAAGAGTTCTTCATAAAAAGGCCGCTTTTATCTGCTTTTATGAATGAAAAGTCTTCAGTTATACTTATAGATGAAATCGATAAAGCAGATGAAGAAGTAGAAAGTTTCCTGCTTCAAGCACTTGGAGAAAAGCAAATAACTGTTAATGATCTGGGAACTTTTGACCTTAAAAATGACTTACTTGTTATAATGACTTCAAATTCCCAGAGACAACTACTTGACGAGACAAAGGACCGCTGTTTATACTTATATATTGATTACCCCACATTTGAAAGAGAAGTGGAAATAGTTAAGTCACATGTCCCTAATGCTTCTTTAGGTTTAATCAAAAGCGTTGTAAGGGCTATGCAGAAAGTGAGGAAACTTAATCTAATTAAAGCTCCATCAATTAGGGCAACTGTAGACTGGATTAATAGTTTACTTGTATTTGGTAAAGATGATTTAGACGATGATTCGTTTAAAAAAACTATTAATGTTGTCATAAAGAATGAAGATGATAAGAATAAAGTGCTAGAATCGTTTAAATTGGATTAAATTACTTTACTCGTCTGTTGGTAATATGTTAAAAGAAATAGCTAAATTTTCAGGAAAACTCAGGGAAAGCGGGATCCCTGCAAGTATTAGAAGTACAGAAATAGCCTGTCAAGCAGTTCCTTTAATTAAAGAAAATGATGGGGATTTAAAGGAAGCTTTAGCATGTATTTATCTTAAAGACCAGCGGCAGAGAAAAAAATTTAATGAAGTGTATGGTTCTTTTTTTGAAGGAAAGGGAGAAAATACAGAGGATCAGTCTACAAAAAAACAATCTAAGAGTGCAAATCGCATGATAAAACCTTCGGTGAGTACTACCTCTTCGCCAGCAGGTACCAATTCGGTTCCTGGTTTAAATAGTATGTATCAAGCTTGGGATCACAGAATGAATCATATAAATGATTCTATAATGGACAAAATAAAGATAGAATATATCGAAAATACCCTTGGGGGCAGCAGTGACGATGGTTCTATAAATGACAAATCTGGTTTACTTAAAAGTAACATAATGACTTTAAATTCCCTTCAGCCTGAACTGATAGATTTGTGCCAGAAACTTGGTAGAAAAATTGCTACAAAAAGAGCACGAAGATATAAGCAATCTAAGAAGCAAAAACCAGATATTAGAAGGACTATCCGGAAGAATTTAAAGCATGGTGGAACTCTCCTTGAACTTGTAAAAAGTAAACCTAAATTAAAGAAACAGAATCATTATTTTCTAAATGATGTGAGCGTTTCATGCGATTGGATCAGTATCTGGTTTTTTTGCATGGTTTATGCGGCTCAAAATTCATTTACCCGAGCAAGGGCATTTGAATTTGATAACAAAACTGCAGAGGTAACTTCTGCCCTCTACGAACTCAACGTAGTCGATGCATTTGTTAAAGTTTTAAAAATCAGGCATGAAAATGCAATGATTCAGGGTAAATCCAATATGTATACTGCATTTGAAGGTTTCCTTGATCAGGCGAATTTAAATAGTAAATCATACGTCATGATTTTAAGCGACTGCAGGGATTGGGCAGGGCCAAAAGATAATAATAGGCCGTTAAGTGCAGATCTTATCGAACAAATGTCTAGACTTGCTAAAAGAGTTTTAATATTAAACCCTGAACCTAAAAATAAATGGAATGTAGCAGACAGTCGTGTTTCCTATTATGAAAAGGCAGGGGCTGAAGTTTTTGAGGTCAGTGACTTAGAACAGCTTGCTAATTTAATAAGTGAGATTTAATTATATTAATCTTCTAATTTTAAATTTATGGTGAAACAATGAATTCATTAAAAAGCATTTTGGAAAATAAAGAAATTAATGAAAAACGTCTGGAAAAAGAAGCACCTGATCTTTATAATGGTTTTATGGACATGGCAAATCATTATTATAAAGAAGGATCTTTGAATATAAAGTATAAATGGTTAATGAGCGTTACAGCAGCAATAGCTACTAATGTGTGCATTGCATGATTATTTCTGTAAATAATGCTATTTCTGCAGGGGCTACAAGGGAAGAAGTTATAGAAGCAGCAGCTATAGGTGTGAAGTTTGGAGGAGCATCAGCATATACTATTGTTCGAAATAATCTTTTAAATTGTTTAGATGAAATAGAAAAGAGCCAGTAAATAATTAACTAAATTTTCTTAAAAGGGAATGAAATAAATTGGAAAGTAGTAAATTACTAATATTTAATTTTAGTTAGGAGATATTGATGTCATTTGATGAAGAAATAGAAAAATTTGATTTTCTGGAAAAAATGGCTCTAAAAATGGGCGCTATTGATACAAAAGTTATAACTATAGACAACGTTTGTGTAGAAAATAGAGTGACGCTTAAATGCAGGATAGGGTGCATTAGTTATGGACAAAAATTGACCTGCCCTCCATATGTCCCATCGGTAGATGAATTCAGGAAAATTTTAAGTGAATACAGTTATGCACTGCTTATAAAGTTTAAATCCCCAGCAAAAGCTGATGATAATTTAAAATGTTCAATGTATAGAAGCTTGCTTGATCCAGATACTCCCAAAGATATGAAAGAGAAAGCTGATGCATTTTGGAATGACCATGCAGTATACAGTAAAGAAATACATGGGATCATGCTTGAACTTGAAAAAGCAGCATTTAACAGTGGTTACACATTTGCACTTGCATTTACAAATGGTCCATGCAGATTATGCAATACATGCAACACAAAAGAGGGAATATGCACTCATCCAAGCAGAGTCAGAATACCTGAACACGCAGTGGGTATCAATATGAAAAAAACAGCTAAAGATGCAGGTATGGAAATTCAATTCCCGTTTTCAGGGCATCCTGAACTTATGACTATACTATTAATAGACTGAACTTGCTAATTACTTCCATTATTTTTTTGGTTATGGTACTTTAACCAAACTTTTATAAATGTAAAAATCAAATTATACTCAATATTTAGTGAATTTTAAAGCTTAAAAACGATGTAAATCTTGAAATAAGTGTAAAAATGGTTTTTATAATAAGATGTTTATTATGTTTCTATTTATTAAATCAAGCAAAGAATAATGTTTAATTCAATATTTTAAAAATTTTAATTTGATTAGGGGAATATGCAGCGATTTAAATCTTTTTAAGTTTATTTTTCAAATGTTTACAGTTAAAATTATTAGATAACTGCAGGTGATATGATGATAAAATATTTAGCTCAAGAAGAAGGACCTACCACTTACCAATTAATTTTTAAAGATACTGAAATCTCAGGAAAGACATATAAAATACTAGAAAAGCATTTAAAGAAATATGATGAAAACTTAGTATTAACACACGTGCCTGTTGCAGATGAAGTGGTAATTATTGTAAATAAAAAATGCGAAACTGATGAATGCCGTGAGGCGGAAGCAGAACGGTTTATTAAATATTATGCTGGGATTTCAAGAAAACTTAAATAAATAGTCACAAATTACTTGTAATTTAATTAGTGAAGGATTAAGTGTATTCTATGGAATTTCAAATCGAAAAAATGAAACATGAAGACTGGGAACAGGTTTCAAAAATATATGATGAAGGTATTAAAACTGGAAATGCTACCTTTGAAACAGATGTACCTTCATGGGAATCCTGGATTTCAAAGCATTTGCTATGCTGTAATATCGTCGCGCGCAGGGGAAATAAAATTTTAGGTTGGGCAGCGGTATCACCAACTTCAAGCAGAAATATTTATTCTGGAGTAACTGAAGTCAGCATCTATGTAGGTAAAGAATGTAAAAGAACTGGTGTAGGTTTAGCTCTTCTTAAAGAATTAATAGAATTATCTGAGAATAACGGTATTTGGACTTTACAAGCGGGAATATTTCCAGAAAACAAGGCAAGTATAAATCTGCATAAGAAATGTGGATTTAAAATAGTAGGCATCCGTGAAAAGATAGGAAAAATGGATGATATCTGGCGTGATGTTGTTTTGATGGAGAGGCGCAGTAATAAAGTAGGTATAACATAGTTTGATAATTTAGATGATTGGAATTCTTATTTTCACCTGTTTAACGATTATACTGTTAAATTTAGTATAGTCATCGTCACGGTTTGACCTATTTTATTCATATCTTTTGAGTTGAGCTTGTCAAAGGTATTGGCACTGCTCCACGGGGCAACTTCAAATGGCTGGCTCATTACCTGTAAAACAGGTACCTTATCACTGTTATAATAAAAGGGGTAAGTATCGCTGGGGTATGTGGTAGTTCCAGTAACAGCAGAGTATCCTAATTGTTTAGCGTTTTGTTTCATAATGTTTATGAGTTTAGGGTCTCCATTAACAGGCTTCGGCTGGTTGCTGTGTCCAATTAAAGATACTTGTTGGCCGGCACCAACACAGTTAAGGTCGATCATTGCTTCACAGTTTTTAACAATCTCGGGATGAGTTTTTACGAAAGCATCGGATCCCTTAAACCACATTTCTTCCCCTCCAAACCCAACAATGAGAATGGTTTGTTTTGGCCTGTAACCTGTAGATAATGTTCTGGCCATTTCGGTCTGTATTCCCATAGCAGCGGCATCATCTGTGGCCCCTTCACAGAAACCTGGAGAATCGATATGTGAACCTACAATGATGTATTTTTCAGGACTTTCTGACCCTTTAATTTCTCCAATAACATTGTATGTATATTTTCCGTTGCCTAGATCTACTTTCTCTTTATATGCATTGATTCCATTGTTTTTAAATTCAGTTTCCATGTTATCTGCAGCTTTTAGTTCAGCTTCGTTACCTCCATATCGAGGGCCTAAACTGCAGATTGTTTTAGAGAAAGCCAGTGCATTTTGTGAATTAAATTCTTTGGCTTTGGCCAGTGGATCGGTTACAGTTGGTTGAAATTGATCAATGGTACTGGATGAATTAAACATGAATGCACCTGCAAGTACCACTGCGCATAATGCTATTCCTGCAATTAAAAATATGCTTTTATTCTTCATAAAAATTCCCTATCGCATTTGATTAATTATTTAAAATAGTGATAATCATTTGATTATGATTTAAACTAAATTAGGAAGTTTAAAAGAGTTAGAATCACAATATCTTAGATTAGTCATTGATCTGGTACTGTCAACTTTTGAGTTAATTTCCTGCATATAGTTTCTTTATTTAAACTTAATAATAAACTTTATTAGAATAGTAATAATTAGAATGTTATTGGTTGATTAATCTTTATGGGGTAATGGGTGTAAAAGGAGTTATTAATTATTTGGAATGTTTTTAAGGCTTTTTTGGCAATAAAATGAGTAGTTTGTTTTTGGGATTTTAATCTTCCGAGCGATTAGCGAGGCAAACTCGATTGGTTTTGAAATCTTATTGAATTTAATAAAAAGGATTTAAAATAGAATTTATTGGAATTTAAATCAGAATTAAAATAGAATTCGCATTGATTTTGGTTTTCCGGAGCGAAAAACATAGTTTTTCGTGAGGATTTTTTGTTTAAACTTTTTCTAGGAAAAAGTTTAGCGGACCCGCCGGGATTTGAACCCGGGACCCTCAGATTAGGAGTCTGATGCCCTGTCCTGGCTAGGCTACGGGCCCACGTGTATTCAGAATTAGTTTGTTGTATCCGATTTATAAAGTTTATATTTTGAGTTAGTTCGCTTTTGGGATTTCGATCTTCCGAGCGATTAGCGAGGCGATTTCAATTGGTTTTGAAATCTTATTGAATTTGATAAAAAGGATTTTTTAATGCTTTATTTAAAATTGAATTTAATATGATTTTGGTTTTCCGCAGCAAAAAACTTGTTTTTTGCGAGGATTTTAGATTAATCTTTTTTTGAAAAAGATTAGCGGACCCGCCGGGATTTGAACCCGGGACCTTCGGATTAGAAGTCCGACGCCCTATCCAACTAGGCTACGGGCCCTTATGATACTGTTCAAAGTTGGTAATTACTAGATTGTAGGTTCTGCTATATAAAATAAACTGTTACATGTAACTATTTTTATAATAATTACACGCAACCACCAATCCAGCTTAGTTTTACATGTACGCTGGTGATTCTGTTTCGCCTTGCCCTTGTACAGTTTGAGCTAGCTCTTTAAGTCTATTTTCTATTTCTTCTGCTTCTTTTATAAGGGGCTCTGCATTGATGTTCGTGCCTAACATTTTGTTTAAAATGTTTGTAACATCGGCAGCAGCCCTTGGGTCTGGATATGGGCTTGTTATTTCTGCAAATAAACAGGATCCGGGTATGCCTTTCATCATGCTCCTCGTAAGTAAAGTACCTGATAAACCGCTTATATTTCCGAATGGTAAAATAGGCAGGTCTAATTTTCCAAGGCGTTCCAGGGCTTCATCTGAGTTTGCAGCACCTGCAGCTCCCTGGCTTTTTTCCCTTACAACTATGCTGTTAAATGTAATTATTTCCTTACTATTATTTCGTTCCATCCAGTCAACTATGCCGTTTGTCATGTCGAAAGCGACATTTTGAGGGATGATGAAATCTGAAAGGAATAAAACAATTCCTTCTGTAGAGTATATCCTAAATGGATGGATTGCTTTACCTTTATACAGTACTGCAAGAGGAGGGAAATATTTGGAGTCAATATATCCTATTTCCTCCATTTTAAGCTCTTCAACTAAAAGCCATCCTAGTATATTTCCTATAAGGCCTAATTCAGGTGATCCTTCTAAGACTATTGCATCTTCAACATTTTTAGAAATTATTTTACAACATTCATATTCGGTCTCAACCATATCAACCATCTACGGTGCACCTCCTGCACCTCCAACGTTTTTACCTGTTTTAGCGTTTATCCAGATTTCTCCGGCTTGTTTACCGTTGTACATGATTGGAACAATGTAGACTTTTTCACCGTCCATTGTTGTAA
Organism: Methanobacterium sp.; assembly: GCF_038562635.1. Taxonomy (NCBI): domain Archaea; kingdom Methanobacteriati; phylum Methanobacteriota; class Methanobacteria; order Methanobacteriales; family Methanobacteriaceae; genus Methanobacterium; species Methanobacterium sp. The sequence goes on from NZ_JBCFBO010000001.1 coordinate 2,103,468, forward strand.
GCTTAGGAGTACCTGCGGTTGCTCCATCCTGTTCTATATAATTATTTTGAACAATTGATTTAGCTTCGCTTGCTGATATTTTCACACTACTACCTCCATTTGAACTTGAAGTTTGGGTTCCTGTAGAAGTTGTACCACTCTGGGTTTGAGTTTGGGTTTGACTTCCATCAGACGGGGTAGTTGTGCCCTGATCTGAAGATTGCTGGTTGTCCTGTGAAGTAGTAGGCTGCCATAAGCCTGTAGTAGTTGTAGTAACCTGATAAGTAGCCGCTGCGACACCTATAAGTAATACAATAACAACGGATAAAAGAATCTTTGTGTTAACCATTAGTTCACCTCTTCATAGAATTGCACTGATCTCTAAATTGGAGTTATTACTTAAATAATGTTTACTAATATAAATCTTTGACTTATTATAGTTTTAGTGTTCCCGATTATAGTTAGAAAAAAGCTTATAAGTGCGTTAATGAAGTGTTTTTAAAAAATTAAAGATGTTTTCGTTGTTTTTATATTTTTATAATGTTAAGCTTATTAATCGGAGATTGTTAATTAGTCCTTTATGTTATATATATTTTTCATTTTTTTTTTCAAAGAAAAGCTTATTATTATAGATAATAAATTGAAATAGTGATATTCGTATATTTTAAAAACAAGAGGTGATACATTTGAGCGAAAAGATTGTTATATCGCCAACATCACGACAGGAAGGACATGCCGAACTGGTAATGGAAGTCGATGATGAAGGAATAGTAACTAAGGGGCGATACTTCAGTATTACTCCAGTCAGAGGACTAGAAAAGATAGTAACAGGCAAAGCTCCAGAAACCGCACCAGTAATCGTGCAGAGGATCTGTGGTGTCTGCCCTATACCTCACACTTTAGCATCAGTAGAAGCTATGGATGATTCATTAGGTATAGAACCACCAAAAGCAGGTAAACAGTTAAGAGAATTAACTTTAGCGGCTCATCACATAAACAGTCACGCTATACACCATTTCTTAATAGCACCTGATTTTGTTCCAGAAAATTTAATGGCAGCAGCCATAAACTCAGTTTCTGAAGTAAGGAAAGTTTCACAATATGTAGTTGATATGGTTGCTGGGGAAGGTATACACCCATCAGATATTCGAATTGGTGGAATGGCAAGTAACATTTCTGAAATTGCAAGGAAAAGGTTATACACAAGATTAAAAGCACTCCAGCCAGTACTGGATGAACACGTAGATCTTATTGTAGGTTTAGTAGCGGATAAAGACTTACCAAAAGGATTAGGTGTTCACGACCAGCCAACACTTGCTACCGATGTCCTTTACGGTAACAGAGACAAATTTGATCTTGACAGATTTACCGAAATAATGCCTGAAAGATGGTATAAGGACCCAGAAATAGGTAAAAGAGCTTGTTCAACTGTCCCTCTCTATGACGGTGTAAACATAGAAGTAGGTCCAAGAGCAAGAGCTGTTGAATACGGCGGATTCTCCGGAAAAGGTACCGTAGCTCAACATATAGCTCGAGCAATGGAAATGAAAAGGGCTCTCTCAAAAGCAATAGCCATACTGGACGAATTAGACACATCTGCCCCTGCAAACGTTGGTAACTTCGATGTTAGAGGTACAGGTAAACTCGGAATTGGTGCAATAGAAGGCCCAAGAGGAATGGACGTTCACATGGCTCAAGTAGGCGAAAACGGTAAAACTGAATTCTACAGCGCTTTAGTCCCAACAACATGGAACATTCCAACCATGGGGCCTGCAACCGAAGGATTCCACCATGAATTTGGGCCACATGTAATAAGAGGATACGACCCTTGTCTTTCTTGTGCTACTCACATGATAGTATTAGACGACGAAGATAAGAGCGTCATTAGAAACGAAATGGTCAGATTATAAGGGAATAAAAATGCCATACGATGCGGAGATTTTAGTTGTTGGCTGTGGAAATGTCCTTTTTCAAGATGACGGATTTGGACCTGCAGTAATAGAGGCCTTACAGGAATATTTCAAGGATCATGAGCTTCCAGAGAACACAATGTTAGTAGATGCAGGAACCAGCGCACCACACTACATATTTTCTCTTCCACACAAATCATGGAAGAAACTTATAGTAGTAGATGTGGTAGAATCTAATGCTGAACCTGGATCAGTGCGGAGATTTGAGGTAACAGAACTTCCGAGAGGACGATACGACGATGCCCATTCATGGTCGGTAGAAGAGCCTTTACATGAGTTGAGTAAAAAATGCGAAGTTTTTGTAATTGGATGCCAGCCAGAGTCTATCTCTGCTCCAGATGTTATAATGGGCTTAACTAAAAGTGTGGAGGAAGCTATTCCCAAGGCCATGGAAATCATTTTAAAGGAAATAGGGGTTTAGCATATGTTAGCCCGAATTAAGAGATTTTTAGGAATGGAAGCTAAGCCAAAGGACGAAGAAAAAGCGCCAACGGAAGAAAAAAAAGTAGCTTCAGAAGAGGAGGTTGAAAAAGTGGCTGAAGAGAAACCTAAACCAAGAATTGGATACATCCACTTAAGCGGATGTACCGGAGATGTAATGTCGTTGAGTGAAAACTACGACATTTTAGCACCGTTACTTACTGAAATGGTAGATATAGTATACGGACAAACACTGGTAGACCGATGGGACATACCAGAAATGGACATAGCATTAATAGAAGGATCTGTATGTCTTCAAGATGAACACAGCTTACACGAACTAAAAGAAGTTCGTGAAAAAGCAGGATTAGTAGTAGCTTTTGGTTCATGTGCTGCAACAGGATGTTTCACCAGATATTCAAGGGGTGGACAGCAAGCACAGCCAGCTCACGAATCATTCGTGCCAGTAGCTGATGTTGTAAAAGTTGATTTAGCAATCCCAGGATGCCCACCATCACCAGAAATCATCGCTAAAACAGTTGTTGCTGTAATTAACGGTGATATGGATTACTTACAACCAATGATGGATCTTGTTGGCTACACTGAAGCATGTGGATGCGACTTACAACTTAAAGTGGTAAACCAAGCTTTATGTATAGCATGTGGAACATGTGCAATGTCATGTCCAACTCGTGCAGTAAGTATGACCAATGGAAGACCAGAAGTTAATAGTGACAGATGTGTCAAGTGCGGTGTCTGTTACATCCAGTGCCCAAGAAGCTGGTGGCCAATGGAAAGAATTAAAAAGGATACTGGATTATAGGAGGCTAAAAAAATGGTATTAGGAACATATAAAGAAGCACTCTCTGCAAGATCAACTGATAAACAAATCCAGAAAATTGCACAGGATGGAGGAATTGTATCAGCTCTTTTATCCTTTGCTCTTGATGAAAAAATTATAGATGGTGCAGTTGTAGCCGGGCCTGGAAAAGATATGTGGAAACCAGAACCACAAGTTGCATTAACATCTGATGAATTGTTAGCAGCAGCAGGTACCAAATACACATTCTCTCCAAACGTCTGGATGCTTAAAAAAGCTGTAAGACAATATGGTCTTGAAAAAGTTGGTACTGTAGCAATTCCATGTCAGACCATGGGTATAAGGAAAATGCAGTCATATCCATTTGGTGTAAGATTTGTCGCAGACAAAATTGCATTACTTTTAGGTATATACTGTATGGAAAACTTCCCATTTGCATCTCTCCAGACATTCATCTCAGAGAAAATGGGAGTTAGCCCAGAGCTAGTCGAAAAAATGGACATAGGTAAAGGTAAATTCTGGATATACACAGCAGACGAAGAATTAAGCATCCCACTCAAAGAAACACACGGATACGAACAGAGCGGATGTAAAGTTTGTCTTGACTACGTTGCAGAATTAGCTGACCTTTCAACAGGTTCAGTAGGTTCTCCAGACGGCTGGTCAACAGTACTTACCCGTACTGACGCTGGTGAAAACGTATTTAAACTTGCCGTTGACGCAGGTTTAATCGAAACCAAACCTATGGCTGATGTAAAACCAGGTCTCGGTCTCTTAGAAAAGCTTGCAAAAGACAAAAAAACCAAGAATCAAAAAACAATTGATGAAAGGATCGCAATGGGATTACCTGTCCCATTCAAAGCAAGCACAGAAAAAGAAGACCCACTTGCAAACTACTAAGTTTGAAAATGTAGGAACTAGTTCCTACTAACTTTTTATTTTATTTTTTTAAATTATATTCCAACGATTATAACTATGTTATGTGATTAAAATGGACATAATTACACTTTTAGGGGCAATGTGCCTTGCTTATGGTGGTATGTTAATCCTGTACTACAGGTTACGTACAACCGAAAAACGAAAAAAATTATCTCAGCTTATGTTGAATGGAATAAAAAGCATGCGCCGTGGTAATTTAGATAAAGCGTTAATATATTTTGATAAGGCTTATGAATATACCATTGAAACAAATAACATGGAAGAAATGGCGGATGCACTTTATAATATAGGTATAATATACAAAGAAAAAGGGGAAATGGACAGCGCAGTAGAATACCTGAACAGCGCACAAAGTGTATATGATGAACTACAGGATAAAGATGGTAGTAAAAAAGTAACAGCCGTCACACAATCAATCCGATAAAATGATATTAGTTTTAATGGAGTTCCGATAATGGAATCCTTAAATTTAACTCCTGCTGAATCTCTGATTATTGTATCTCCTAAAGCCAGTGGAGATAAGATGATAAAATTCACATTGATGGATCTACTCTTAAAAAAGAGCCTTAAATTAGATATAATCGAGAAATTCAATTTTTTAAAAGGTTCCTATAGTAGTATAATTATTAGTGAAGGTGAATCCTGCCAGTGGCCTTTTAAACCACATGAAGAGATATTAATAGAGCTGATTTTAGAACATCATGAGTTGAAGCTCGATGAATTTGTAAATACATTACATAAAAAAATTGGTTCACCTATAGAATATAAAAATAGATATGTAAGAGATCCTCTCATTGATAAAGGCTACTTTAAAATGCAAAAGAAGATGTTAATGTCTCTTGCTCCTTATAATATGTATTCCTTAACTGATAATGGACTTAAAGTGAAGTATAAAATAAATAAATTACTTAATGATGCAGAAAATCTTAAAAAATGGATGAAAGAAGATTTAGGGCGGGCAAAAGCTTATCTATCTGTTTTGGGGTCGCATATACTTTTAACAGATGTTGATATAAAAGATATTAAAAAATTCAATAGAATATTGTCTTACATAAATCCTGAACCAAATACCTGTGAATATTACAGTTATTATCTTTATACGGTACCTTTTGACTATTTAGATGATTATGGTAATCTTAAAAGCTTTGATTTTTTAGATATATCTTTACTTGATCATTTCAACTCTTTCAGTGACTTAACTGATAAAGACACATCGGTTAGTGGAAGAAGAATAGAAAGAAGACTGAAAAATAGGGAGGTTATTCCGTAATTACGGTGCAACCATCACTTTCAACAATAACAGTGTGTTCGGACTGTGCAACAACTGCATTGCTTTTTTCTCTAAGTACATGATATGGATAGACTGCTCTTGATGAAATCAGCATTCTCATTGCTGCATTTAAATGATGCTCGCTGAAGTGGCTTGTAAGCCATCTTCCTGAAAATGGTAAACTTCTATATTCTTCTTTTATAATTTTTAAAGCTCTTCTTGCGTGAAGCAGCCTCATGGGTCTGTCTCTTAAGAATTTGAATATGTATGTTTCGTTCATATCTGTAACTCTTCCAATACCGTCGGTTGCAAATGGTTCTATGGCTAGAACATCTCCTTCTTCTAATTTATGAGGATTATTCTCCTTGATGTTTGGCATTGAGAGCCCTGCATGAAGTATCCATTGGTCCATACTATGGCCTGTTAAATTAGATACAACGTTAAATCCTCTATCGTTTATGGCTTTTTCTATGATTTCTCCGACTTTCCCGATTTCTACACCGGCTCTTATGGCGCTTATTCCATTTTCAAGCCCTTCTTGGGATGCGAGTATCATATTTTCATGTTTTTCACGCATTTCTTCAGGCATATCTTCACCGACAAGCACGCTTACTGCAGTGTCTGCGATGTATCCATCTATGTGTGCACCTAAATCAATTTTAACTACGTCTCCAGATTTAATTGTATGTTCGTCGCCAGCAGGAGATGTGTAATGGGCAGTTATCTCATTTACAGAAACATTGCATGGAAATGCAATACCTCCTCCGAGTTCTACAATTTCATTTTCAACGAATTCTACAAGGTCTAAAACTTTCATGTCTTCTTTTACATAGTTTACTGCATCTTTCCTGACTTTCGATGCTATTTTTCCAGATTTTTTGTACATATCAATCATATAATCACGTAAATTCAATTTCATTGATGCTTTAATTAGTTTAGATAAAATTAATGATATAACTACTTAGATTCAGTTTAAATAATAAAGCTTTTATAGTGAATGACGTAACTTTTTAAACGCTTAATTTTAGGTATTGAAAATCTACGATTTTTGCAGGCCCTTAACATAAATAAATTATTTTATTAAATAGTTAATCAAAACTATAGAGTCATTCACTATAATTTAATTATAATCGTTGTTTTCTATTTTTTCATTAATAAGTTTTTAATGATTTGGTTTAATCATATAAAATTAGGAGATGTAACTTGAAAATTTAATAAATTCGATTTATTGCATGTTTCTGCTCTATTAAAATCATAAGATAATTTATTTTTAATTATGTATGACTTTTTAAGCTTAATTTAGTATTGTAGAATAGTTTAATAAAGTAAATGTATAAAAATCAATTAAGAAATGCACTAATCTTTTAAGGATAGATTAGGGGGTTAAAAAAATTCCAAATAATAATAAAAATGAGGTTGGCTATATTACTGGTTCTTTCCCAGCTTTTTTATTTGGTGGAGACATATTTCAAATTTTTATAGCGATTGTAGTAGTTTTAATTTTAATTTCGGGTATTTCTGTTATTTACAGAAGAAGAAAATCATCCAAAAAAACTGATGAAAGGCTTTCAAGCTTAAGAAGAGAATTTAACTATGTAAAAGAAGAAAGTTTTAATGAAATCGAAGATGATTGGTTAGAAAATAGATTAAATGCCGATGATCCTGATCTAGAAGATTTAATTTATGTAAATAAGAAGTAAGTTTGGTATAACTCTATTTAAATTAATTATACTACTTTTCATTTAACTTATTCAATTTAAGATGTTTATAACTATCTGACTTTAATTTTATTTATTTTAAGGGTTAAAATTTCAAATTATTTATATGGAATTACTACATATAAATGTAGAGTTAATTAAAGGCCACCTAAATGACTAAGATTATATATAAACTTGGACAAAAATATTAAAAGGTGAAATCATATGGCTGCATTCGATACAACTGCAATATCACAAAATATCGTATGGATAATTATTGTGGTAATTGTGGCAATTGTTGTTATAATCATATTTAGTGAATGGAGAAAGGTGAGGGAAGCTCAAAATAATGTAGCACTTGTTGAAAAACAGGTTGAGCTTAAAAAAATCTCTTTAGTGGAAAAAGACATTGAAACAAAACGCATGATGGAAAATGTGATTCCATTACCTAAGGATCAGCAGGAACAGCTTGCTAATATAAGACAGGGTACTTCAGATATAATGCACAAGGTAGGGTATCTTCACAGTGAAATAAGTGAAAGAGTGGCACGCCTTGAAGCTAAAGCAGAATATGGAAAACTCCAGAAATTAATGAAAGACCTCGAACAGAAAGAGGCAGAACTTGATAAAAAAATGGAAGATAGTACTAAAGGGAGGAAATAATCAATGGGACCGCTAGAACTATTTGCAATCCTTGTTTTAGCTGGTGCGATAATCGTACTTTTGTATTATTACCTTCAAGAAACAAAGGGAGCTTCTTTGGTAGGTGTACGATCCAGTATTTCTCAAGTGGGTAGTAAAGTGTCTGAAGGGATACATCCAAACAATGATACTACTCAAACCCCTGAAGGAGAAAGGAAAATGTCAGGAGTAAGTGAAAAAGTTTCTGAAATGAGTGAAATGTTAAAAGGAAAAGTCAACGTTCCTATAAGTACAGATAGTTTATCCGGAAGAATTGATGAATTTTTAGATGAACAAAGCGATAGACTAATAAAAGATTGGGAACTTGCCACTAAATCTGATGTAGGTACTCTTGAGAAGAAATATGATAAAGTTTCCAGGGAAATAGATGACCTTGAAAGGAGATTCAATGAATACCGGGGACACGCCAACAAAAAATTTGAACACATCGAAGAGAGGCTTAGTAAATTGGAAGGTAAAGAGCCTGAAGAAACTGAATAATTAAATTTATTTTCCTTTTTAATTGATTACCATGATTGATTATGGGACAATAATAGTAGACATTGCAAGTATTCTTTCTTATTTTGGAGCTGTAGTTATTTTTTATGGGGGTATAAGATCAGCAATTGGAGTGCTCTCCATTGAAATACTCAAAAGAAAAACCAGTTATAATGATGTGAGACTGGATTTTACCCCTAAAATTCTAATTGGCCTGGAGTTTTTTATTGCAGGGGACCTTATAAAATCAATTTTAGAACCAAATTTAAACCAGGTGATTATACTGGCAATAATTGTAGCAATCAGGACAATTGTAGGCTTTTCTTTAGGTAGAGAAATTAGAGAATTGGAAGATAAGAATAAAAAATAACTATTATGGGTTATAATGTTGTAAATTGTGCAATAAATTGGCTAAATTATATATTATACTACCTGAAAATTTTGATTTTATTGATTCATTTGCATAAATGACAGTGCTGTATTTAATTAATATTAAAAATATTGTAGTTTAGCGCAATTAACTTTAAATAGCTTAATTTACTAAATATATTTAAAGTATTAGTTGAAATTAAAATTTAATTTTTATTAATAGACTAAGAGAAACCTTTATATACTCTTAGGTACAAACCATGATAGTACAGCGGGGTGGGGTAGTCTGGTGATCCCGCGGGGCTCATAACCCCGAGAGCCCTAGTTCAAATCTAGGCCCCGCTACTCATTTTTAATTTAACTTTAAAAACTTAAAATTTATATTCAAGTTCAATTTCACTGTTATTTCAAAACTTAGTATATTTTTTTCTAAAGTTTTATAAGTCGTTGTTTATACATAATTATTAAAGAGGGCGAAGCCTGCTTAATTTAGATCAACATTCAAAAATTCTTTGAGTAGGTTTTGGGTAAGCCGAAGAGCAGCTACCGGTTTCTTGCAACCTGCAAGTTAAACTGAGGAAACTCCATCCATCATACAGAACCATGGTGTCGCGAGGCACATGCTGAGAAGCATGACTCTGGAGCAGAAACGAGACGTCTTTTGATAGATGAAGATGATGCCTAAGCTGATGATATCAAAAGGAACGGTGAAACGGCCATTTCGTGGGATGTAAGGGCAAATACTGTCGATGAATCCTGTATGAGGCAGAGGTAGCTCGCATAGATGAATGCTGCTAAAACAGGAGGTGGGTTACTCTCGGCATACCCTCAACCACTCAAAAATAGAAAATTTTTGAGTTCCGGTAGATCGAAAATCAAAACGAATTCTATTTTAATTTCTATTTAAATTCCAATAAATTCTATTTTAAATCCTTTTATTAAATTCTGTTGAGATTTAAAAACTAATAGAAAACCCTCGCTGATCGTTCGGAGATCGAAAATCAAAATCAAATCCTATTTTAATTTCTATTCAAATTCAAAAAAATTTAATTTGAAATCTTTACTAAGATTTTAGAACCATTGGATCTCTTGTTCAGTGTTATAGATCAAAGATCAAAACGAATTCTAATAAATGATACTCTTTTTTAACTGGAATAATAACAAATATATGTCTCAATTAACATAATATTCACATTAAACTGTTATTGGCTCTATAAAAATCTTAAAAAGGAGTTAAATATGTCTGAATTATCAACTTTACTCTTGGATATACTTCCATTAGCATTTGGTGCAGCGGTGAGCCCTACTGTGCTTATAGGAATAATTTTAATTTTATCAATATCAGACCGCCCTAAATTAAGCGGAATTGCATTTTATTTTGGATCTATGATTATCCTGCTCATTGTGGCTGCTGCAGGGATACTTCTGGGAAAAGGAGTAGCAGTTGCATCAAGTAAGCCCCCATCTGTGACGTCAGCTTATCTTGACCTTGCCATTGGAATATTTCTAATTTTACTTGGAATCTGGAGAATCAATAAAAAGGGCAGTGACACGCCGGATAAAGGTAGATTCGGTGGTAAATCAAAATCAAGTATCTCTGATTTTATAAAGTATATGATTTTAGGGTTAGGAATGTTTGCTGTTAATTTTACAACTACTGTACTTGTATTTGCAGCGGGTAAAGATATTGGAATTTCCAGTGCAGGTATCACTGACAAGGTGACTGTGGTGATTGTTCTTACGTTAATTACACTGCTTGTGGTTGAAATTCCGCTTTTAGTATACTTTACAATGCCAGAACGTTCTGAAAAACTTTTAAACGTTCTTAATGTTTGGATGCAGAAAAACAGCCGTTATCTGATGGCGGCAGTTATGTTTGTATTTGGAATTTATTTAATGGTAAAAGGGGTAAGAGTTTTATTTTAAACTTGTTCTTTAAAATTTTCATAAACCCTTAAAGACTTTGAAAGTGCATCTGTCTCTGCTATTAGAGACCCCATTAAAATAGCTAGAAGTAACTGTTCTTGTTTGGCCCCAAATTTCTCTGCAACTTTAAGATGAGTTAGCAAACAATTTTCAGCTCCTATTGCAGAGGCAGCACCTATGGCCACAAATTCTTTGGTTAAGGAAGGTAATGTATCATCATTATTTATTGTTTCTAGTTTTTCATAGTAAGTCTTTAATGTAGCTGGCTTTTCTGCCATTACCTGAAAGATCTTTGGAACGAAACCGAAGTAACTTTCAATTTTTTCAAATATTTTGTCTACATCTATTTCTTTTTCTATGTTCATTGAACCATCTCCCTAATTTAGCTGATCTTATAGCTATTCTATTATTTCTGTATTATGAAATGTTAATTTTTGAATTGGAATGGTTGAAAAAATAAATTCTAAAAAAAAATAGAAATATTATTTTAATAGGGATATTAGTGGAATCGGCACGCTTATAAAAGGTTATACTTATAAAAATGCATAACTTTGACTAATATTTCCTCCGCAGGGGGGTATGGCTTTGTATCAAACTACTCGATATTTAACTTGCTTTAATTAGATATAAAGTATATCTAATAAAAAGCATACATGGGAGGATATGTTTAATTTATTCAAACATTCATTCTATTTAATTGTTTTAAAATAAGTACTGATATTAAAAATATTTTTCAAATTTTTTTATAAATATCAATTTTTGATTAAAGTTTCAGTTGCAACATGTTTACCTGTGGCAGCACCTTTTTCACAGTAGTAAAACCGGTTTAGTTTATATTTTATTTCATTGGGACAGTGCAAACATAGACATCCTCTCTTGTCGATTTCGCATTCTGTACTGCCCCTGGAACAGAAGAAGAATTCCCCTTTATTTTTCATGCATTCATTATATGCAGGACAATCTGGGCAGTGGCATCTTGCAGCGTTTTCTTCTGTATCATGTACAACTCTATCATTATCCATTTTAATTACCTTGTTGTATTTAATTAAGCAATCTCCTTTCCATTTGATGCTGTTTAAATTGACATTTTTTGAAATATTCTTTGGACTATCTAAAGTTGGTATGTTAGTAAAACAGCATTAGTAATAATTTATACTAAATAGTTAATAAATATTATAAAAGTCTAAAAAATGTGGGGGAATGTCATTGGTAGAAATTGGTTTTAAACTTGGAAGTGAAGTATTTGGACCTCAAGAACTTATAAATTATGCTAAACATGCTGAAGAAGCAGGGTTTGATTTTGCAAGCATATCTGACCATTATCACCCCTGGTTAAGTCAGCAAGGTAACAGTCCTTTTGTTTGGAGTACCCTTGGAGGGATATCACAGGTAACTGAAAATTTAGGGCTAATGACTGGAGTTACGTGCCCTACAATTAGACAGCATCCTGCTTTAGTAGCTCAAGCCGTAGCTACAATAGCTACATTAATGCCTGGAAGGTTTATTTTAGGGGTAGGTTCTGGTGAAAATCTAAACGAACATATCTATGGAGATCACTGGCCGCCAGCACCAATAAGGATTGAAATGCTTGCAGAAGCGGTGGACGTAATCAGAACATTATGGCAGGGAGGAATGCAGGACTATGATGGGTGTTACTATCACGTTGAAAATGCGCAAATTTATACATTGCCTGAAGAGCTTCCACTGATATATATGGCTGCAGACGGGCCAATAGCTGCAGCTACTGCCGCGGCTAATGGTGATGGATTAATCGTAAGCGGTGGGAAAAAAGAAATTTTAGACATTTTTAATGAAAAAGGAGGAGAAGGCAGGCCATCTTATTCGGAGTTTTCACTTAGCTGGGCCGAAACCGATGAAAAAGCGGTTGATTTAGTCCATAAATACTGGCCTTTAATGGCGGTTAAAGGAAATTTAAGCTGGGATATTCCTACACAGACACATTTTGAAGAACTAGCAAAGAATGTTAAAAAAGAGGATATATCTGAAAGTATTCCCTGCAGCTCGGACCCGCAGGTGCATATTGACATAATAAAACAAAATATTGACGCTGGCTTTGACCGTATCTGCATCCAGCAAATAGGAAATAACCAGCATGAATGTATTGAATTTTATAAGAATGAAGTTTTACCTGAATTTAAATGAAAAAAGAATGTTTTGGAGATTTAAGGGTTAAAAATGCTGTTTCAATGTTTAATAGCGTCTTTCATCTTGTCAAAGAATCCCTTGTCTTCAGTGTAAATTTCTTTACCGCTTATATCTGCAAATTCCCTTAAAATCTCTTTCTGTTTATTGCTTAATTTTTTAGGCACAATAACTTTTGCTTTAACGTAAAGATTTCCTTTACCGTTCCAGCGTAAATGGGGCATTCCTTTACCTTTAATACGGAACGAAGTGCCTGACTGTGTACCTGCAGGGATTTTTAAGCTTACTATCTCTTCTCCTATAGTTGGAATGTCTACTTCATCACCAAGGGAGGCCTGTACAAAACTTATAGGCTGTTCATAAATCAGGTCTGAGCCGTGTCTTTCAAATAGTTGGTGTGGCTTAACAGAAATCATAACGTAAAGATCTCCTGAAGGACCGCCTTTTATTCCTACATCCCCTTCTCCAGGAACTCTGAGGCGTGATCCATCTTCAACACCTGCTGGGACTTTTATATGAATTGTATTGGTTTCTCTTACAATTCCTTTCCCCCGGCATTCGTGGCAGGGAGTGTCAACAATTACTCCTTCACCTCTACAGTCCCTACAGGGTGCTACATTAACAAATTGACCAAAAGGGGTCCTGTTTATATGCTGTACCTGTCCGGTACCTCCACAGGTTGCACATTGCCTTGTTTCAGTTCCAGGTTCTGCCCTTGTACCTCCACAGGTTGCACATACTTTTTTATGTGGTACTTCTATGTCTTTTTCAAGTCCAAATGCAGCATCTTCAAGCGTAATGTCAAGTTCATAAATGACGTCATTTCCTCGCTGTGCCTGGCTTCGTCTTCGACCTCCTCCAAAACCGAAAATATCAAATATGTCTCCGAAATCGAATCCAAAACCTTTAAAAATATCTTCAAAGTTTATATCTCTGAATGCATCCTCTGTGGAGTATCCGTCCATTCCAGCATGTCCAAACTGGTCATAAGTGTGTCTTTTATCTTCATCTGAAAGAACAGCATAAGCTTCACTTATTTCTTTGAATTTTTCTGCACATTCTGGGTCATCACTTACATCTGGGTGATATTTCATTGCTAATTTACGATATGCCTTTTTAATATCTTTTTTATCTGATCCTTTCTCTACTCCGAGGATATCGTAATAATCACGCTTTTCTGCCATATCAATCTTACCTTCACCTTTTAATCAATTCATGATAAAAATTAACTTTATTTATTAAAAATCCTCAATTTTTGAGGAATTAAGTCTTGAAAACCTATTTTTCCAAGTTGAGGAAATTCTATGAATTTCCGAACCACAAAAAAACTTTGTTTTTTTGAGGCTTTAAAAATAGAAGAAGGATTTTCCTCCAACTTTTTATCTTATCTATCTATAAAATTTTTCCTATTTATATTTATAAAAAGGGAGGAATGAAACTCCTCCCTATTTTAAAGATGAAGTTTATTTTTTAACTTCATAGTCTGCATCAATGGTGTCGTCATCTCCACCCTGCTGGTTTCCTTGAGCACCCTGTGCATCCTGTTGTGCCTGCTGCTGGGCTTGTTGAGCCTGTTGTGCTTCCTGGTAGATTTTAGCACCTACTTCCTGGACCACTTTAGTTAGCTCTTCAGTTTTACTTTTAATTGCAGCGATATCGTCTCCTCCAGTTAAATCCCTGAGTTCTTTAACTAAAGCTTCTATTTTTTCTTTCTGGTTTTTATCTACTTTGTCGCCTAGTTCTTCAAGGGTTTTCTCTGAAGTGTAGATCATTGAATCAGCGTCATTTCTGACCTGAATTTCTTCCTGCCTTTTTTTGTCTTCTTCAGCGTGCATTTCAGCGTCTTTAATTTTCTGGTCAATTTCGTCCTGCGATAATTTAGTTGAAGCAGTTATTGTAATTGCCTGCTCTTTACCAGTTCCCATATCTTTAGCTGAAACATTCATGATACCGTTTGCGTCTATGTCAAATGTTACTTCGATTTGAGGCATTCCTCTTGGTGCTGGTGGTATTCCTACTAACTGGAACCTTCCAAGGGTTGTGTTATCGTATGCCATTGGCCTTTCACCCTGCAGGACGTGGATATCTACAGATGTCTGGTTGTCTGCTGCAGTTGAGAATATCTGGCTCTTTTTGGTCGGAATAGTAGTGTTTCTTTCTATTAATTTGGTAGATACATTACCAAGAGTTTCTATTCCGAGAGATAATGGTGTAACGTCAAGTAATACGAGGTCTTTGATTTCTCCTGCTAAAACTCCACCCTGAATTGCAGCACCCATAGCTACACATTCCATTGGGTCTATTCCTCGCTCAATTGGTTTGCCTATGAATTTTTCAACAAAACTTTGTACAGCTGGCATCCTTGTTGGTCCGCCCACTAATATAATTTTGTCTACGTCAGATTTGGACATTTTAGCATCGGATAATGCCTGTTCCATTGGTCCACCACATCTTTTAATTATTGGGTCAACTAATTCTTCGAGTTTAGCCCTTGTTAATGTAGTTGTCAGGTGTTTTGGACCTTCTGCAGTTGCAGTTATGAATGGGAGGTTTATGTCAGATGTTAAGGTTGTTGAAAGCTCGATTTTTGCCTTTTCAGCTGCTTCTCTTAATCTCTGGACAGCCTGGTCATCACTCATGATGTCTATCCCAGTTTCTTTTTTGAACTCTTCTGCGAGGTAGTTCATGATGGTGTTGTCCATATCGGTTCCACCGAGTTTGGTGTCTCCGCTTGTGGATCTAACTTCAAATACTCCTCCCCCGAATTCCATAACGGTTACGTCGAGTGTTCCACCACCGAAGTCGAAAACCATAATTTCAAGTTCTTCTTCCTGTTCTTTATCGATACCGTATGCTAAACTTGCTGCTGTAGGTTCGTTTACGAGCCTTACAACTTCAAGACCTGCAATTGTACCTGCGTCTTTAGTAGCGGTTCTCTGGTTGTCGTTAAAGTATGCTGGGACTGTAATAACAGCTTTCTGCACTTCTTCACCAAGGAAAGCTTCTGCATCTTTTTTAATCTTTTGTAATATGAAAGCAGAAATTTCTTGAGGGGTGTACTGTTTCCCGAGGACATTCACTTTATAATCTGTACCCATGCTTCTTTTTATGGCACTTATGGTGTTTTCAGGGTTTGTTACAGCCTGTCTTCTTGCAGGTTCTCCAACTAACCTCTGTCCGTCGGGAGTAAATGCAACGTAACTTGGGAAAGCTTTTCCGTACTGGGTTGCCCCTTCTGCACTTGGTATGATGGTTGGTTTTCCACCGACTAAAACTGCTGCTGCGGAATTACTTGTTCCAAGGTCTATACCTATGATTTTTTCTTTCTTATTATTAGCCATTATATCACCTTATTTTACTAACATTTCATAATTTTTGTAAATATTTTTTAATTTAACATAAATTGGTTATTTTTTGCAAACTTTAACCATTGCACATTTGATTACTTTTGATTTGAGGGAGTATCCCTTTGCAAGTTCTTCGGTTACGACCCCACTTTCGTAGTCTTCATGGTTTTCTGTCATTAATGCTTCATGTTTAAATGGGTCGAATTTTTCACCGGTAGTTGGAATTTCTTCAAGTCCTTCTTTTTCAAGTACATTTTTAAGGTTTTTATATATTAATTCGACACCTTCTTTGAGGTTTTCACCTTTTTCACTTGATTTTAGGGCTCTTTCTAGGTCTTCATAAGTGTCTATCAATTTGATAATCAGGCCTTCATTGGCATACTTTCTGAAGCTGTCAATATCTTTTTCTGATCGTCTCTTGTAGTTTTCAAAATCAGCCTGAAGACGCTGCAGTTGTGAGAAATAATCATCGATTTTCTGATCCTTTTCTTCAATCTGCTTGTTTAGATCTTCAATTTCTGATTCTTTCTCTTTCAGATCATTTTTTAGCGTTTTTAACTCATCTTTATCAGTCATTAATTCACCTTTTGTAGTGATAAAAATAATAGTAATCTTTAATAGGTTATAGTTACAAAAGGTTATATAAATCTTTCTACCAATATAATTAATTGTATAAAAAAGCAGAGTGTTTGTATTAAATTTCTTTATACATTCATGTTAATAAATTACTGCAAGATAATTATATTATAAATTGGAACGTTGTTTAAAATTTTTAAAGTGTATAAATTTGAATGCAGATAACACTTGCATAACATTCAGGTCATGAATGTATGAATACTAATATCTAATTAATGGAACTTCATATATAAATTTTAAATGGGATATTTAAACTTAAATAACTTTTAATCAGGGATGAAAAATGGATCTTGAAGCAATACTTGACGTCATGGGATGTAAGACAAGAAGGGATATACTGATTTTATTAACAGGGGAGCCCCGTTTTGTAAGTGAAATATCAAAGGAACTTGAAATAGGGCAAAAAGCCATTATTGAACATTTAAAGGCAATGGAAGAGTTAGGACTTTTAAAATCTTCTTTTCAAAAGATAGAACGAGGCCGCCCTAGAAAATATTATGATATATCTCAAAAAGTCGAAATTCAAATATGTATAGATAGGGATACTGTCAAAATGGACGTTAAAGGGGATGATTTTTCAAAATTACAGGAGATAGAGGCCCGATTCAGTTTGGGGCACGAAGATGTAATTGAAGATCTGGAAGAACTAATAGACAGATATGACAAAGCAAAAAAATATGCTGAAATACTGTTAATGGAAGCAAAGAGAAGAAGAAATATAATCAAATTATTAGAAGGGAATATTGAACGTCCATATTAACTTTAATTTTGTATTATTATAAAATCTAAGTTAAAATTTAGATTTAAAATTAGTTTAAACAGTATTTAATAAAATTAATTTTTTTATTTATTAAAATACCAAGTTATTTTAAATTTTATATTAAAATATAATGTTTTATTTTAAAAAATAGGAATTTAAAGATAATCAAAAGCTATAAAAGCTTTTGATCATCTAATTGAGTAACTCATTAATTTAGCAAGAAGCTAAAACAGTCATTCCAGGCTTACTTGAAGTAGCCTTGAACATGGTACTGTAGCCGTAGCTTGAGTATGGAACATCTACCCATGCGCCGTTTTGATACAGTTGAACTGATCTGTGACGTGCTGAGTATGCTGTACTGTACTGAACTATTCTTGAATGGATACCTGCTGCAGAGAGTTTTCCGTATAGGTAGTCACTCATTGCCCAGCAGTCTCCGCTTCCTATTGCTACCATTCCTGAAGCTGTACTAGCTGAATGACTGTAGCCGTATTTAGCACCGCTTGCAAGGATCGCTGATAAGGATGCAGATGATGTTGATGCTGTACTAGTTTTTTTAGTTGTGCTTGTGCTCTGTTTTTTACTTGTACTTGTAGCTGTGCTTGCTGTCTCTTTTTTAGTTACACTTGTAGTTGTTGAGCTTGTTTTGTTAACATTAGATTTAGTGGTAGTTGTTGAGCTTTTGGTTACGTTTGTTTCATCTGTTGATTTGACGTTACTGGAACTTGTAGAAGTACTGAATACTTCTTCAAATATGTTTACACCGTTTAGGTCTTCCATTGCACATGTTGTTTGAGTTGCGACCCATCCATCTACGACTATACTTGAGTCGTTCTGGAAGTATTTAACAGCTAGTTCTGTGTATGGACCAAATGATCCATCAACGTCTCCAGTGTAATATCCCTGTTCTTTGAGCCATTTCTGTAATTCAACAACGTATGTTCCGTTTGCTCCTATTTTTAAGCCTTTTTCCGTAACCGCATTTACGGATGAGCTTTGTGTTACATTAAAAGTTGTATTTTGGATTTCAGTAGCTGCTGCAAATGGCAACGTACTGAACATCACACATACTGCAACCATTGTTGCATATGTGAGTTTCCGCTTAATTGTACCGCCTCCGATTCTATGACAATGTCATAGGAAAATTTCTTGACCCAGTAGCCCACCTACTATGGTATCACTTATTTCATAATACAATTTCAGTGCAATATTATGAGTTTTTAGTTTTAATACATAATTCAAGTAATGTATTATGAAAGTTTTTAACCATTTAAGCTATTCTGGGACAGCATTAGTTCACATCAGGATCACATATAAATGTTTTGGTTTTTTTTTAAAAAATCGGCACGTTGATAGCGTATTTTTAAATTTAAGGCGCGTTGATAGCGTATTTAATAATTGTTTCTCGGGCGAACTCACTGCATTGTTATTTTTAAGAAAATAGCCCAATTTATACCTTATTTCCATAAAATAACTTTATTTAGAGCTTTTGTATCAGCGCCTCGGCAGTCCGAAGAGGGTCTTAAATGGCATGAAACATACGCTTAAGTAATAGCGAATATAAATGACTTAACAGCCAAATGGGACAAGTAATATGGCTATTGATCCAATTTGAAAGTTTTTAAAGATTTTTCTAAAATAAGTCATTTTCTTGCTATTTTGCCCTATTTTTGCCCTTAAAATTAGTTAATACAAAATTCTCTTTATAAATAACTTAATATAATTTAATCTAAAATTAATACTTAAAATTTAGTTATAATACTAAAATTCAGAGAGGATTATATTAGGTAAGCCATTACTTCGTCTAAATCTAAAAATAAAAATATTTTTTTAAACATGGAGATTGGTGATTTATTTAATATTTCGGTGTGTAATGTAAAAAAGAGTTAATTTGGAATAGATATTAACAATTAGGATTATTTATTCTTATAATGCAGTGCAGCAATAGCAGCCTGCCCTAAAGATACAGAACCATCTCCGGCACATGTATTTTTATGTTGGATAAAATTATATCCATTTTCTGTAACAACATCTTTTATGGTTTTGCTTATGGTCTCATTGTAAAATACACCACCAGTTCCACCAATTATGTTTACACCCGTTTTATCTGCTACTTTTATGCCTAATTTTGCAAGGCCTTCAGCAACAGCCCTTTGTGCAGAACATGCAATATTTTTTACAGGTATTCCGTTCTCTTTATTTTCTAAAACTGAAAGAAGTATTTTAGATGTGTTAAGTACATACATTCCGTTATGTTTTTTAATTTCAACAGGAATTTCACAGGTATCTGCACCATAATAAGCTACAGATTCAAGTTTCATAGCACATTCTCCTTCATATGTTCTTTCACCACAAATTCCCAGTGCAGAAGAGAGTGCATCAAGAATACGCCCTGTGCTTGTTGTTTTCTGGATATTGAAGCCGCGTTCAAGCTGCTTTAATATGAGGTCTATTTCCTTTTCGCCGTGCTTGAAGTAAGTAACATACTCGTTTTTCATGAGCTTTTTAAGTTCTTCATCATCATAAAACTCACGTAACATGGATATAACCATTCTTATAGGATATTTGGTAGTTAAATCTCCACCTGCCATGTTTTGAGGCATTAAACTTCCTAAACGATTGTAATTTTCGCCTGTAACATGCAGTATCTCACCACCCCATGCAGATCCGTCATCTCCATAACCTACACCGTCTGCAGCGATACATATCAGTTCATCAATTCCATGGTCTACAAACAACGCCCCTGCATGCGCATGGTGGTGCTGGACGCCGAAAACATCACATTCAAACTTTTCACTCAGTTCATGTGCAAGTTTGGTTGTAAAAAACATTGGATGAAGGTCACATGCTACAGCATCTATTTTTTCAGCCCTTGTTATGTCTATCATGTAATCTATAGCTTCCTGAAGATATTTGTAAGTTTCATACTTGGTTGTATTGCCGATATGCTGTGATACGTAGCATTTTTTATCTTTAAGAAGAGCAAAAGTTACATCTAGTTCAGGTCCAAGTGCAAGAATGTTTATATCCTTAGCTATATTCGAGAAATCGTATGGTTCGGGCACATATCCTCTAGAACGCCTTATAAAAGCTAAATCTCCAGCTCTAAATCTAATAACCGAATCATCACACCTGTTAATTATTTTTCTATCATGGAGGAGGCAGTAATCTGCAATTTCTCCTATTTTATTTACAATTTCCTCATTATCTATGAGCATTGGTTCTCCAGGTATATTGGCCGATGTCATAATATAAGCTGGTTCACTGGTTTCCTGAAAGAGTAAATGTTGTAGTCCAGAATAAGGAAGCATTACTCCAAGATTATGGAGTTGGGGAGCGACAGAAGGAGCTAAATAATAGTCATTGTTCTTGTTAAGCACAACTATGGGTCTCCTTCTTGATATAATGGCTTTTTCTTCAAAATCTCTTACCTCTGCAAATGTCTTTATGGTTTCAATATCTGGTGACATGCATGCAAATGGTTGATTCATCCTTCCAAGCCGTTTTCTTAAAGTGACAACAGGATCATCATCGGTTGTCTTTGCAACAAGATGAGTTCCACCTATTCCTTTTATAGCGAGTATATTCCCTTCATCTATGAGTTTTGCAGCTTCTTTTATTGGATCTTCTATGTCTAAAATTTCATCTTTGTAGAGGAAAACAGAAGGCCCGCATGTGGGACAGCAGGTTGCCTCAGCGTGGTAACGGCGGTCCAGCGGATCTCTATATTCAACCATGCACTCATTACACAGGGGAAACTCATCCATGGATGTCCGCACGCGGTCATAAGGAATTGATTTTATAACTGTAAAGCGAGGTCCACAATCAGTACATGCGGTAAATGGATATTTATACCTGCTATTTCCTTGAGTAAGTGTTTCTTCCAGGCATTTATCACATATTGCAACATCTGGAGGAATTACAGAAGACCCTGAAAAGTTGGCAGAACTTTCAAGGATCATAAAATTATCAAATTCTGGCCTTTCATAAGAACTTAACCATTCTATTTCTAAATAAGTTATTTTAGATATTGGAGGTTTATTCTGCTTTAAATTCTTTGCGAAATTTTTTATTTCTTCTTTTTTTCCTTCTAGGATAATTTCTACACTGTTTCCAAGATTTCTAACATATCCATTAAGTTTCATTTTATCTGCTATTCTGTAAACTGTTGGCCTAAATCCAACGCCCTGAACGATCCCCTGAACTAAAATCCTGGCTTTTTCCATTTTGTATTCCTCTAGAATATGTTTAACTGCATGAGCTACTATTTTAATCAGATTAAATAAAATAAGTTATACGTTTAATAAGATTAATTTATACTTCGATCTTTATATAGTGAAGTGGACAATATTTAGTGATACCATGAAAGAAATACTTCAAAAACTCATAGATGGAAAAATTTCACTTCAGGAAGCGGAAAAACAGCTTAAAACAATGCAAATCGAAGAAATAGGAGATTTTGCGAAGTTGGATACTGGTAGAGAGGCAAGAACGGGGATTCCTGAGGCAATTTTTGCAGAAAGTAAAGAAGATGAAGATCTTATAAAAATCATACTTAAAGGTGCAGATAACGGCAGGTTAATGGTAACGAAGCTTGAAATGGAAAGATATGATTTAATAAAGCCTCAAATTAGCGTCCTTGAGGATAAAGGCTTTAAATTTGAATACAACAAACGGGCCAAGATTTTACTCATTAAAAACCATGAAATCGAAAAAGAGGGCAAGATTGGAGTTATCACCGCTGGAACGTCTGATATTCCAGTTGCAGAGGAAGCGAGGATAACTGCTGAAGAAGTGGGTTGTGAAGTTTTAACGTCCTATGATGTGGGTGTTGCAGGAATTCACAGGCTTTTTGCACATATTAATGAAATGATTGGGGCAGAGGTCAAAGCACTCGTAGTGGTTGCAGGAATGGAAGGAGCATTGCCGTCTGTTGTTGCTGGACTAGTTGATGTGCCTGTTATCGGTGTTCCGACATCAGTGGGTTATGGTGTTGGTGAAGGAGGATTTACGGCTCTTTTTGCAATGCTCCAGTCATGTGCTCCTGGAATTGCAGTTGTAAATATTGATAATGGATTTGGCGCAGGGGTAGTCGCTGCTAAAATTGCAAAGCAGTCTTAAAATTCTTTTATGAAGGTAGATATTTTACCATTTTTTGAAATTATACCATTAGAGTAGTTAGTATACAAAAGTACAGTATGTATCTTTTTTGGCCGTACTTAATTTAAATATAAGTTAGTCTAAGTAGTACAGTATAATCAATTGAGTTCGAGGTTGAAGGAAAAACAAGTTTTTCCTGAACCCCAAAAAATAGAAAATTTTTTGGAGGTGAAAACCATGCTAGTAGAATTTGATTTACCACACTGGTGCTGCGGCCCTAAAGGATGCCAGCTAGAAATAGAATACGGCGAAATGATAGACGCAGAAGATGCACACTAGATAGGACAGAATAATAAATTTAGAATAATTTAAATTTAATCAACTCATTTTTCATTTTTATCTTTTATACTCGAAAATTCATGTTCGAGTTTGGCTGCTGTTTTAATAGATGAAAACTTGACAAAATTTAAGAAATAAAAACAATAAAATAATACTGAAAATGAATTTTTAATGTTTATCCTACTAAATTGTTTTAATATTAGCTAAAGGTGATTTTATGGATGTTTTTGAAGCTGTAAGTAAAAGGCGTAGTATTAGAAAGTATAAAGACACTGAAGTTGAAGACGAAAAACTTCAGGATATTCTTGAAGTAGCTAGAATTTCTCCATCCGCTTCTAACCGCCAGGAATGGAAATTTATAGTTGTTAAAAATCAAGAAACAAGAGAAAAACTTGTAGAAGCCGCACACGGCCAGCAGTTTGTTGCTGAAGCTCCAGTTACAATTGTAGCATGTTCAACAGAATCAGAAAGGGTAATGCCCTGTGGACAGCATGCTTATACTGTAGACCTTTCAATTGCAGTATCATTTATGATTCTGGAAGCTACCGAACTTGGTCTTGGAACATGCTGGCTTGGAGCATTTGATGAAGAAAAAGTCAGGAATATTTTAGAGATCCCTGAAAGAATAAGGGTTCCTGCAATGTTTACTATAGGGTATGCAGATGAAAGTCCTCATTCAAGGCCGAGAAAACATCTGGATGAGATTGTAAGCAGTGAAAAATACGTCACTCCTTAAAATCTTTCATTTTTAAATTTATTTTTTGTATTTAAAAATTATATATGGAACTATTTTTGAAAATTCGCTATTTGTGATGTTAATCCACATAAAAAATTGTTTTTCTTAATTATAAATTAATTCCATTAAAATACCTTAACCTTTTATTCCCGAAGAGATAATAATTTTATTGCAGTAATATATTATTTGTAAATATTATGTTTAGTAGGGGAATGGCATGCGAAAGGTAGTAAAAGGTAGTTTTCTTAATTTATTTGGCAATGTTCTATTTAGAATAGGTGGCTATCTTTATAGGGTATTAATACAGTATTTATTAGGCGTTACAGGCTATGGTATTGTAAGTCTTGTCCTTCCTCTGCAAAATGTTTTGATATTAGTTGCTGCTGCAGGTATTCCTCCTGCTGTGGCAAAATACGTGGCTGAATATCACGCTAAAAATGATACTTATATGGTTAAACAGGTTATCAAAACTTCTGCAAAAATCATGGTTGTAATGAGCATTACTGCTACTTTACTTATTTTTTTCCTTGCAGAGCCATTAGCTCCATTTTTGCACTGGCAACCTAGTATTATAATTCTTTTCCAGATAATCGGATTTATAACACCTTTCAGCATAATTTTGGGATTGGTAAGGGGTGTATTTCAGGGTTATCAGGATATGGCTAATCTTCTTTTAACCAGGGCGTTTGAACAGATTTTCACGATAATATTGACTGTAAGTTTAATCTTGTTGGGTTTTTATGTGTTAGGGGCTGTTATTGGTACTATAATAGGATTTGCTATAGCTGCGGTTCTTTCGCTGCTACTTTTTAGGCAAAAAATATGGAAAAACCTCAAGGATGCAAAAAAAAGTTTAGGGCATATTAATGAATATGGGCTGGCTAAAAAGCTTTTGATATTTTCATTACCTGTTACTGTAGTTGGATTGGCTGAACTGGCATTATTTGATACTGGGACTTATATTATCAACATATTTTTGAATGAAACCTATGTTGGTTATTACAATATTGTCAGCCCTGTTTCGAGAATTCCACTTATAATTTCTTCATCCATTGCAGTGGCTATACTTCCTGCAGCTTCAGAAGCTTTAAGCCTTAAAAATAACCATATAATTCAAAAATACGTAATATATTCTTACAGGTACCTGATTCTGGTTCTTCTTCCTCTCTGTGCACTTGTTATGCTTTTTTCTCAGCCGATACTTGCAATTATATTTCCAAGGGCTCCGCTCGCTTATCTTGTTGCAGGAAATGCACTCACTATTTTAATAGCTGCAATGGCATTTTTTTCTATTTATATAGTGTCATCAAGTATTTCCCAGGGATTGGGAAAACCCTATCTGCCGATGTATTTTTTAATTTTTGGAAGTATTGTAAACCTGATTTTAACATGGCTGCTTGTCCCTTTATATGATTTAACTGGTGCAGCAGCAGCTACAGCAGTAGCCACATTTATAATCATGATGTTTTCAGTATGGAAAGTTCTTGAGATAAGTAATACTCAACTGCCCTACATCAATCTGGTTAAAATAGTATTTGCATCAGTTTTAATGGGTATAATAATTGGATTAATTCCTAAAACAGTTATAGGGCTATTAGTGGCGCTTTTAGTCTTTTCATTTATCTACTTATCTATTCTGGCATTTATAGGCGCTTTAGAAAAAAGAGATTTAAACCTTTTAAATAAAATTGGGCGCAGGCTAGGCCCATTATCTGGAACAGTTATGAAAATGAATAGATTTCTGGAAAGATTTGTTAAATAGGACTGAATTTTTTATTTTTTCCCATATGGACAAACATAAATGCATAATCCGCAGACAGCCCAATTAGCATCTTCATCTGCGTTATAAAGATATTCCTCACATTTTCTGGCATCATACCTTTCTTCTCGAGGCTCATTTTCTCTAAATGCTTCTCCTGTAAAAGCAGACACTGGACATATCTCCACGCATTCGTTGCATTCCCCACATTTTACTTCCATGGGTTCTCCAGTTATAGTAAGGGGCGCATCTGTGAGCACAGTTGCCCAGCGGACTCTGGGACCTGCTTCTGGAGTTACGAGCAAACAACTTTTGCCAATCCAGCCGAGCCCTGCTAGATTTGCAGCTAATTTATGTGAAAAGACAGCACATATTCTTTTATCGTCAAAGCGTTCTGATGCAGGTACTGGAAGTGCTTTGTGTCCTTCCTGCTGTATAATACTCCCTAATTTTGATGTTAAAAGGTCAAGACGCAGATTTGTGATGTCATAAGCGTGGCGGTAATTAACTGCCACAGCACGGTTATCTCGATTAGGTAGTTCATCAACAATGGTTTGAGGCAGTCTAATACCTATAGAAATTGCTTTAGGATATTGGGCGCATATTTCGCCGCCTTGATCTGCAACTGCTTCTTTTGCACGTGACAGGTCTGCAACACCAAAGAAATCAGCACCTTCATGTTCTGCTGTAATTCTAATTTTATAATCAAGCTGCATAGTTTTCCCTCGTTATTTATTGGACTGCTCCAAAATTATATGTTTTGGAAAGAATTTGTAGCGGCTGTAAAATACAAGCGTATTTTCATTACCTGCTGCAACCATGATTCTTTTAGTTTCTACGCCGTTTTGATCCATCCAGTCAAGCGAACGTTTCATAAGAGCATCTCCAATACCTGAAGATCTGTATTTTTTGTCTAAATATAGTGAATCAACTTCCCCTATTTTTTCATCTGAAATGGAACTTATACAGTATCCAATATACTGTTCAGTCGCTTCATTGTAGGCAGCATCTATTCTTAAAATCCCTTTTTCAGATTTCTCTAGTAAATCTTCTCTTCTTTCTTGAAATGTAAACTCAGCGTACCTTTCTGGAAAATAGGGGGATAGATCTCTGTGATGATCCCTTAATTTTTCCCATAAAGCTTTGATCAAATCTATGCGGTCTTCGTCGAGTTCCATATAACTTATATCCATATTATACCTCTTACAAGTTTAATGTAGAAAATGTATAATTTGTAGTATTAATCCAGATAGTTAGTGTATTGTGCACTAATTTAAGTTACGTTCACTTATTTAATTTTAGAAACTTAAATTCCTAAATAATGGGGACATACAGTCCTGCAAAGGTTGCATTTCTTTAAATTAAATCCCCGTTCTGTTATGAAATTTGACAGTTCTCTGCACAACTTTTGATCTACAGTTGTTCTGTCCAGCGCTTTTTGAGGACATGAATCTATACAAAGGCTACATTTCTCTCGACAACCTTCATAATTAGCAATAGGATCACTTTCAAGCTGAATATCTACTAAAATTGCTCCAATTTGTATCATATTGCCGTATTTTTCATTTATAAGCAGGGTATTTTTACCCATGACTCCTAACCCTGCAAAATATCCTGCATGTCGCAGTGATAAAATACCCCTTGCATATTGTTTATCAGCTTCCCAGTATTCGGAAGGATCATCAGAAGGGATATGGACAGCATTTATCCCTAAATCTTCTAAAACCAGACAAAATCCTAAGCCTAAATTATCAACAAGTTGAATAATTACATTATTGGCATGTGTATATGGGATGCAGTTTTCAGCATATATAGATCCATGGGGGACCCTTTTTGCAAAGACTATCACTGATTTACAATCAGGATATATGTCTAAAGGGTGGTGACCTTTAGGGGCATTATTAAACTTATCGGGGCTTGTTATTCCGCAAAGATCTGCCCCAATATCCTTTGCTATCTCTTTAATTTTCATTGATTTATCTGAAATTTCCATGTTTTTGTCAAATTTTCCTTTTACTGTATTTGACATTTTTGCACCAATTCAATTAAATTGTTTATATTCATTTAAAGAGTTTTCAAATATTTTTAGCCCTTCTTCCACCTCTTCTTTTGTTATAGTTAAAGCTGGAAATATTCGGACTATGTTTCCATGTGTGACATTTAATATAAGTCCTTTATCAAGACATTTTGAATTTAGGGAAGATGTAACATTCTCATCTAATATTTCTATGGCAATTAATAATCCTTTCCCTCGCACATCTTTTATTATATCTGGATGTTCTTTTTGCATTTCATTCAGTTTTTTAAATGTGAATTTACTTATGTCATCAACGTTTTCCCAGATTTTGTTGTCAAGCATGTACTTGATGACGGAATATGCAACTGCACAGCCAAGCGGGTTTCCGCAGTATGTTCCACCATGGTCCCCTATGTTAAGTTTATCGTGTACTTCTTCTGTAACTGCAAATGCTCCAAAAGGGAACCCTCCAGCGATACCTTTTGCCATGGTCAGGATATCAATCTTAACATCATCTGAGGCAAACAAAGATCCTGTCCTGTAAAATCCTGTCTGAATTTCATCTGCTATTAAAAGGACATTATTTCTTGTGCATAAATCCGATAATTTTTTAAGATAGTCTGGATCTGGAACATTAACCCCACCTTCACCCTGTATAGGTTCAACTATTACTGCAGCGACATCATTGTCTATAACTTTTTCAATAGCAGGGATATCGTTGTACGGGACAAAAATGTGGTTTGGAATCAGCGGATTAAACCTTCCCCTGTGGCTGTCCTGTCCTGTTGCGGATACTGTACTTATGGTCCGCCCGTGAAAGCTGTTTACTGTAGATATAATATTTAATTTTCCAGTTGCTTTCCTTGCAAGCTTAATTGCAGCATCATTTGCTTCTGCTCCGCTGTTTGCAAAAAATATGCGGGTCAAATTTCCAGGTAAGATCTCATGCATTAATGATACAAGTTTAGACCTTGCTGGTGAGTATGTTGCTCCTGAATTTGGGTTTTGTATAATTTTCTGCCCCTGCTCTAGAAGGGTGTCTATAATAACAGGATTTGCATGCCCTATACTTGTTACTCCCCATCCTGCAGTGAGATCTATATATTTTTTACCTTCTTCATCGTAAGCGTACACTCCTTTACCATTTTCTATTGATATTTTTGTTTTATTTGCAAAAGAAGCGTAATGAGTGTCTTCAATTTGAAATGTATCTAAAATTTTATCCATAATAAGTCCTCAAGGCTTTTTTTAATCAATATGTATTTATAAAAAAGTTATGTTATTGATTTGGTTTGTCAGCTTTTAAGCATCATCTTCTACATTTCCAGTATATGTAGCATAAAAACCATCAGTATCTGCATAAATAGCTTTAAAACCAAATTTTTCTGCTTTTTTCATGGTTTTTTTAATATAATCCCTTCCCCAAGCTGTTACAGCGTCGGCACATTCTCCACTGTACCATCTGAACCTTGCAAAACCGTAAAGGCCGTACATGGAATTTGCAAGGGTTTTAAGCGCCTGCTGCTGAACATTCAATATCTTTTTCTCCATGGGGTCATCTGTTTTTTTCATAAGGTCCTTTATCTTTGCCCTTTCTTTCAGTAAATTCCCAATTACAGATGGTACAAAACCAATAGGTTCTTTCCTGAATTTATGAGGTACTTCCGGTGCGGTATGAAATTCTTCAGCCTCTTCATTTTTTACCAGAGTATCTGGAGAGATGTTTTTAGAAATGATTATGCTTGGATACAGACTCTTGAAATCAAATGAAAGGATATTTTCATGAAGGCCTTTTACAGGTTCTTTAACGTAACCTCCTACGTATTTAAAACCTCTTCGTCTTGAATATTCCGATTGAGATGGTTTATTGGGTATAACTTCGCCATATTCGTATGCTTTTCGTGTAAGAAGCCATTCTACCATTTGTCCAGATGCCATCCTTGTTATATCAAAAAAGGGCTGCCCTACAATTCTAGTAAGCTCTCTATTTATGGGCAGCATTTTATCTCCTACTTTATAGGCCGCTATAGCGTCATCCATGGAATATGCAAACAGTTCTTCCAGTTTTTCACCATTTGAATCCCAGTATTTCCAGATTTCATCTCCTTCCACATCTTCCTTGTCTTCCCCAAAGAGTTCTTTATACACCCTTTCTAAGGTATAACGGTCAAGTGTCAGGTGGCGCCTCATAATTGGGTAAAGGTCAATATGCAGTCTGCCGCGGACTACGGCTGCTGATGTAAACCCACGCCTTAAAAATTTAATTCCAGAACCGTCCATTCCTATAGTCATGGGAACGCCTAATTTTTTTGCCCTATCATTGATATATGGAAAATCAAAGTTATCCGAGTTGTATCCTAAAATTAGGTCTGGACACTCTGTATTTACAATCTCAACGAAACGTTTTATCATCTCTTTTTCACTTTCAAGGGTTTCAACATAATCAAAGGAGGAACTTTTAGTTGAAAGCACGCTTTCAAGCCCAAAGTTGCTTGCAAGACTTATCATGATTATTTCGTCTTTATCTGCACTGGGCATCCCTTTTGGATTTCTAACTTCAATATCAAAACTCATGACTTTTAAATCAGGGATTCCACCATCTACTGGTTCAGGTTTTCCTTCCATGTTAAAGATACATAAATTCTCATCAGTTGATGATATTCCTGGTCCAGATTTCTGTGTTTTGGTTTTCCCGCTTACAACAATCTCTCCCATTGGGAAGAGGGCATTGTCAATTAGATATCTTCTGTAAAAAGGAATATCGTGTTCCCTGATCTCTTTCACTTCACTTAGATTCCATATTTTATCCCTAAGCTTGGGAACATCTTGAGGATGGAACAGAATAACTTCCAGCATTTCTTTTTCTTGAGTAATGTCTTTTTTTTGAACAATCCTGATTTCATCCACGTCAAGTGTGTTAATCTGTTTGATACAGTCTTCAATATTGCCCATGGGGATTACATAGATGTAAGGCCTGAAATGTCTGTCCAGGGCAATTATAGATCTTTCTTTATTATCCCCACGTTCTTTTCCGAAGAGTCTGACCACCGGGCGGCTGTTTTCTGTTACATAATCGATGTCTAAGAGGATGAATCGTTTAGTTTCCATAATTTTGTATATATACTATAAATATTATTAAAGTTATGCAGAAAAATCTAAGGTTTATTTTATTAAACGTTCACTGACATGTTATGAATTATACTATCATGTTAACTTGTAAAACAGGAATTATCTTAAAAACATGTATTTTCAAAAACACATGAAATTACATTATCTACACAACTCCAGAATGTTAAATAAGTAAGATGTCAGCTGTATTTAATACAATAATTATTAGTTAAGGTGCAGTATGACGTTTTAAAGGCTATTTTATAAAAATAAGTAAATTTAATAATTTAAAAAATGAAAAAGAGTTGATTTGCAGCGTTTAATTAGGGTGCTTTACCTTTTGAACAGAAGTATCCTCCGGGTTCGCCTTCATTTAATCTGTTTTCTTTCCAGACATCGCAGGTACCGCATTGACACATGTTTTTTGGATCAAGATCTGGGCATGTTGCTGTACCTGTTGCGCAGTAAGCTTCAGGTACATGCTCTGGATGAGATGTTATCTCTTTTTCTTTGGCTACTGTTGTTTCTGGTGGATAATCCATGGTTTTCTCTAAATTATCTAATTTGTCCATTGCACAACTGCTTTGAGCTTGTACTGGACATTCTGGACACTTACATTTTCCAATTGTAGCCATATTAAACTCTATATTGGTCATATTTCAACCCCCATTTTTATTAATAGGATCAGATAATAAACATGGGATTATTAAACGTATTTGATGTTAAAATTGAGTTAGTTTATAGAAGGGTGCCATTTTAATAATTTAAAATTACTTGAGTTAAGTGTTCCTAATCTATGGAAATTTTAAGACTGCATAGTCCAATTAATTATTTAGCTTTTCCATTTTGACAGAAATAACCTGCAGGCTCTCCTTCATCTAATTTGTATTCTTTCCATACCTCACATTTAGGGCACTGACATGCTCCTTCCGGATTAAAATCATCACATTCAGTTTTTCCAGACACACAATACATTCCTGGAACATCTTCTGGATTGGGACTGCCACTTATGCTCTGTAATTTATCCAGCTTTTCATATGCACATTTACTTACAGCCTGCACGGAACAGCAGGGGCACTGGCACTTTTCTATATTTTCATTATTAAATTCAATATTGGCCATAATTTCAACTCCTGATTTACCGTGTATTATATAAGGTGTTCATACGTAATAAATTACAAGTATTAACCCATATTCCTAATTGAAAAAATATCAGACGTAAAATATTTCAAATAGCCCTGAAAGATTAAATGGGTATTGATAATTAAGTTTAAGTATTAAAAGATTATAATAGTGTCACTTAGATTCATTTAAATCTGAATGTATTAAAAGGAGCATAAAATGAAGTTTGTAAAACTTGATACTAACAAACATGATTTGAATAAAGTTTCTGAGCTAATTTACGAGACCGAATTGACAATATTTAAGCAGTTACTTGGGAAAGATGAAAAGGATGCCACCGAGAATATAAAAAATCTTGTAGAATTGGGGAATAACTATTTTGGCCATGAGAATATCCATGTGGTTATTGATGGGAATGAAGACATGATGGGAATACTGGTTTCATTTAGTGGTAAAGAAACAAGCTTTTGGAATGACTTTAAGGTATATTTTAAAGTGTTAACATTTTATAACTTTTTGAAGTGTGCAGTAAAGGGAACTTTAATAAATAAGTCCCTTACAGCAAGTCTTGGTAAAGATGATTATTATTTAAGCAACATTGCAGTCGATCCTCAGTATAGGGGTCAGGGAATTGGAACGTATATCTTGAAAAATGCAGTTAAAACTGCAGAAGAGAATGGCTGCAGGCGTGTACTTCTTGACGTGACATTTAAGAATAAAGGCGCAAAGAGATTGTATGAACGATTTGGATTTAAAGTTTACAGTAAAAATACTCCTAAACTGTTTAAAGGCCATGGAACTTTAAGTATGGAATATTTACTCCATTAATATTTATTTTATTATTTTTTTGATTTTTAAAGGCAGTATCCCTTATTTTAGACGTGCAGATACTTCAAATTATGGGCTAATTTTTAATACATTTTTTAATTTAAGTAATAGATATTCTGTATCCCTAAACTATATATAGTACCTTGCAATATACAGTACCTTGTGAAATACAGTGGTACTATGAATGCTCAATTTAAAAAAGGGGTACTGGAACTTTGCGTGTTAGTGCTTCTTGACAGAAAGGACTGTTATGGTTACGAAATGGTTGATGAAATATCTAAAAATATTTCAATTTCGGAAGGCACTATCTATCCTCTTTTAAGACGGCTAAAAAAGGAAGGTTTAGTAAGCTCTTATTTAAAAGAGTCCCAGGATGGCCCTCCTCGAAAATATTACCAAATAACAGAGCTGGGAAAAGAAAAAAAGGAAAATTTAGTTGCAGAATGGAATGAATTTTCTGCAGCTGTTACTAATTTACTTAATTAAAACGGAGACTAGGGTGGTTAAATGGATAAGGAGGAATATCTCAAAAAACTCGATAAATTGCTGAAAAAATTACCAGAAGATGACAGAGAAGATCTGATTTTAGACTATGAGGAACACTTTAGAATAGGTGTGGAAAACGGCAGGACTGAAAAAGAAATTTCAGAGGCATTGGGGGATCCTGAAAATGTTGCTAAACAAATTAAAGCAGATTATATGGTCAAAAAAGCCGAAGATAAGCCGTCTCCAGGTAGTATAATTGAAGCAGTGCTGGCAGTGGCAGGACTTGGTCTTTTTAATATAATATTTGTAGCTGGACCTTCTTTGCTGCTTGCAGTGGTTATTATCAGTTTAGTTGTGGCAGGATTTGCAATAATTGTTATAGGAATTTTAACTATGTTATCACCTTTATTACAGGTATTTTTCCCAAAGTACATTCATTTGCCTGTACAGGGAGGAATACTGGGAACTTTAATAATGGTGGTAGGTGGTATTGGCGTAACAGTAATGGGTACATTTTTTGTAATAGTTATGGCATACGCGGCCAACAGGTTCTACAAAGTAGTAATTAAACTATTAAAATCCAATTTGGATGATATAAAAAAACGAACTGAGGTATTTAAATAACTTGGAGGATTTCTATGGATAAATTTATGTGGGGGATACTTGCAGGTACTAAAGGAGCAACAAATCGTGCTAGAATTATAGATGAGCTGAAAAATAGGCCTTATAATGTTAATCAACTTGCTGAAAAGCTTGAACTTGATTATAAAACTGTAAAACATCATATTCGAGTTTTAGAAAGAAATAACATGGTCACATCAACCGGAAAGAAGTACGGTGCTTTGTACTTCCTTTCAGATAAAATGGAACAAAACTACGATAGTTTTCAGGAGATATGGGAAGAATTCAGAAAATCTAATGAAGCATGTGCCATTTATGATCACGCCTCCTGATCATGAATACAACTAAATCTGAGATTAAATTTGAATAATATTTGAAGAATATATATTCTATTCTCCTTTATCTGCTACTTTTAGATTAATATATTGTCACTTAACGATTATTTTATACTAATTTTAAAAAATTGAACTTTTATCAATTAAATCATACATTTAAATAATTTTTTAAGTAATATTCATTCTGTAACTTTGTTGCTTAAAAATGATATCTTGAAGTGAATCTATTACGCATAGCTCTAAATTTGTTTTATTATAAGTCTAATTTTTATATCTGGTGATTTACCAGGATTTATCATGAAAATAACTGATTTATTTTTTCTATTTTTTAAACATATCCTGCTGAATTTTGAGATTTGGGTGTAATCTGGATGGAATTTTGGGGCAAATTAGTGGAAAACAAGACTTAATGCTGGTTTAATATTGGAAAAAGTATTTTTAAATGTTCTAATAAGTATAATATTAGGCAGTGTTTTACTAAACAGAATTTTAAGCTTTAATTGTACCGTAAAAAATTAAAATTATTGGTTTGCAGTAAAATACTCTGTCAATTTTAAACAGTGTAATGAGGTTGAGGAAAATTCAGGATGAATTTTCCGAACATTCGAAAGCAAAACTTTCGATGCCCCGAAATCAGAGATTTCGAGGGCCCAAAAAATAAAATTTTTTTGAGGCGAAAAAAATGAATCTTTATAAATTAGCGTTTAATAACATTCGCAGAAAAAAACTCAGGAGTGCATTAACGGCTCTAGGGATAATTATTGGAGCTGCAACAATTGTTGTACTCCTTGGAATAACTGCAGGAGCAACTTCAGCAGTCCAGGAGCAGACAGACCAATATATGTATGATGTAGTAATAGCACCTGCATCAAGTAGTGGAACTTATTTAATGGACTCTCAAACGGTTTCGAAGGTAGAGAAAATGTCTAACCTCTATGGTTTGCGGGAAGTAACCATCTTTTCGGAAAATATCAATGGAACTAGAGTAAACTTCGAAGGGGTAAATGACTGGAGACAGGTTAAACTAATAAATGGAACGCAGGGAGTGGTAATTAATAAAGCTACTGCAGATAAATTTGGCCTTGGTATTGGAGATAAAATAAAAGCCAAAGATCAGCAGCTAACCATCACTGGAATATCTAAAGAAGAACAGGCGATTTATGTCTACTTAAACCAGGATATAGCACAAAATGTCACTGGTAATAAAGTAAGCGCTATATACGCTAGATCACATGTAAGCCCAAATGCCACCGCTGATGAAATAGAAAACCAGGTAGATGGTGTCTCTGTTTTAACTAAATCAGAAAAAGTTGCTGAAATTCAGAAGCAAACCAGCCAGGCACTTCTATTTATAGGAATTATTGCATGTATAGCTCTGGTTGTGGGAATTATAAGTGTAGTAAATACCATGATGATGAGTGTTATGGAAAGGACAAGAGAATTAGGTGTTTTAAAAGCAATTGGATTTACAAACTGGGAACTGAAAGGAAGCATACTCTTTGAATCCGGTCTTTTAGGGTTCTTAGGGGCAATTTTAGGAGTCATTCTCGGTATTATAGGTATCGTAGTATTTGCAAACATGCTGGACTTTACAGATTACATACTCAAATGATGCCTGTATGGTTAATTGGAGGCGTAATTGTAGGATCTACTATCTTATGTATCCTGGCTGGTTTGTATCCGGCAATGCGTGCTTCAAAATTAAACGTTGTGGAGGCCCTTAGACATGAATAATGCAGTACTTGAATTTAAAAATGTTTGGAAAACTTATACAATGGGGGATGAATTGATAAATGCCCTTGCAGGTTTAAACATGTCCCTGGAGAAAGGTTCTTTTACAGCAGTCATGGGACCGTCTGGATCAGGTAAATCAACATTCCTGCACGTAGCTGGAATATTAGACATGCCTTCAAGTGGTATAATTAAAATTAATGGGAAAGATGCCAAGAAGTTATCGGTTAAAGAGCAGGCAAGGCTTAGAAGGAATGAAATTGGCTTTATATTCCAGCGTTTTAACCTGATGTCTCAGCTTACAGTACTGGAAAACGTAATGCTTCCTATGATAAAAGAAGATACAAAGAAAGCCATAGACCTTTTAAACAGAATGGGATTGGGCTCAAAATCTAATAAATACCCCGGACAGCTTTCAGGTGGAGAACAACAGCGTGTAGCAATAGCCAGGGCACTTATAAATGATCCGTCTATTATTCTGGCGGATGAACCAACAGGAGAACTCGATACCAAAAATGCAGACGCTATAATGCAGGTCCTCAAAGATCTAAATCAAAATGACGGAGTAAGCATTGTTGTTGTTACCCATAATCAGGCGTCAGCAGATTTTGCAGACGAAATTCTCCACATGAGTGACGGCAATTTCGTTAATAATGGGAGTAAATAGATGATATTATAAAATTAACTGGCTTCAGATTATGCTTGTGGGAGGGTGGGTAATCACTACTTATTTTTTTATGAGAATCAAAATCCGTCTCCGTGGGTTATAGACCTCCTTATCTATGATTCTCAAGGTATACGAGCATAATCTAACTTATTTACTATTTTTGGTGGGATAATGGACATAATAAATATTTTAATAGGAATTAGTATAGGTGTTGTTCAAGGATTAACCGAGTTTTTACCGGTGAGCAGTTCTGCACACCTTGTATTTATGCATGAACTTACAGGATTTGCTCCAAATCTGGCATTTGATATATTGCTTCATGTGGGAACCCTGATAGCAGTAGTAGCTTATTTTTGGAAGGACATAGCTCAGATGATAAGGGCTTTTGTATCCAGTATTATGGATATACCTCGGCACAGGTTTATAAAAGGTATTCAAGAAGATCAGTTTAAAAAAATGGCGTGGTTTATAATAATTGGTTCTATACCTGCAGGATTAGCAGCGTTCCTGTTTAAAGACTTGTTTGAAAGTTTGTTCAGTAACGCAACAGCCGTAGGATTCTTTTTACTTATTACTGGGTTCTTGCTTTGGGGATCTGAGAGGGTATCGCGAAGATCCAGTAAAACAAGTTTGAATAATGACAATAAAATAACTCTGGAGAAAATGAACGCTAAAGATGCTTTAGTAATTGGAACTGCTCAAGCGTTTTCTATAGCTCCAGGTATATCTCGTTCTGGATCTACTATTTCTACAGGACTGTTTTTAGGCCTTGAAAGAGAGCTTGCAGCTCGTTTTAGTTTCTTACTTTCAATACCTGCCATATTGGGGGCGGCAATAGTACAGATAAATGATATAACCTTAGGTTTTGATACCAACACCGGGGCTTTTATTGCAGGGCTCATTGCAGCAGCTGTATCTGGTTACCTGGCTATTAAGTTAATGTTGAAGCTAATAAAAGAGAGAAGCTTAATGATATTTGCTTATTACTGCTGGATCGTTGGACTGGCAGCTATAGTAATTAGTTTACTATTTTAATTTTCTTTTTTAGACTATGAATTAAAAAAAGAATTACGCCTTGTTTTAAAGAAAAAAAATCTAATTTGCTATTTAAATGTTTTAATTTAAATATATCAATTTAATCTCTTGAAACATACTAAGTTATAGGGTTTGTACTTATTTTTAAACCAGAAACCTTTTGATATTTCATTAAAATCTGAAATTACGCATTCAATTGTATTAATATCTTTAGACATAAACCATTTTTCAGTTTTCTCCAGTAATTTTTCTCCAATTCCTTTATTTCGATATTTTTCTGTTATGCATATTTCTACTACTGTCCCTACATTTTCTTCTTTATAAACAGGGGGAAGCGATGATTTTTCGGCAATTATGTAGCCTACAATTTTATTTTCAATTTCGCAGACTAAGACTATGTTCTCATGGCTTTTGATGACTTTTTCAAGATAAAATGTATAGATTTCCCTTGCATCAGCTTTAGTCTCATATATATTGTTTTTTTGGATATGAAAATCCATCATTTCTTCCCATAAATCTACAATTGATTTTGTGTCATCAACATTTGCTTCTCTTATCATGTTATCCCTGGAAATCTATTAAAAATTCTACAGTTTGGCGAAGTAAGCCATAAAATGACTTTAAAAGTCCCTTTTTAGACGGTTGTAAATTTTGGAGTAGGATATATTTCATAATCAGCCGATTGATGAGTTGTAATCCATTTAAAACATCAAAATCTTCTTTAAAAGTCATATTTGGAAATATGAGTGGTTATAATCCTATATCTTCATCCCATAATTCGGGGTGCATTTTAATGAAGCCCGACATCATTTCAATACAAGATGGATCTTGAATAACTTCTACTTTAACTCCTCTAGATCTAAGTAGTTCTTCTTCACCCACGAAACTATTATTCTCTCCTATTATCACCTTGGGAATGCCGTAAAGTAAAATGGCTCCAGAACACATGGGGCATGGTGATAATGTGGTATAAAGAACACATTCGTGGTAAAAAACCCCACTATGGCGCCCAGCATTCTCCAGCGCGTCCATCTCACCGTGAAGGATCGTGCTTCCATTCTGCACGCGCTTGTTATGACCTCGACCTATGATTTTGTCTTTATGGACAAGGACAGATCCAATTGGAATGCCTCCTTCATATAATCCTTTTTTTGCTTCTTCAATCGCCGCTTGCATGAATTTGTCCATTTAAGATTCTCCTGAGAACTAATATTTTTTTTAGAGTTAGTGTGATGGCATTTGTCTTGCAGTTCTATTAAATATTGTAATATTGAATTCTGGACTTTTTATACTAAATATGACATTAATTAATTATTTTCATGTTTCAAGTAATCTCTAAAATTTTCTTTTATTTATTAGACATTATAGCCGCTTTTTTTAGGGATTGTAAATGTCCCGTTCATTTAATCTTTTAGAATTTTTCCATAATTCTAGTTATATCAACCATATCCTTCCCATTCTTTAAAGAACATATCTAGAAACTGTTCCATAAATTTATGTCGGTTTTCTGCAATTTCTTTAGCAGTTTCGGTGTTCATTAAATCCTTTAAAAGAAGTAACTTTTCATAAAAATGATTTACAGTTGGTCCATTATTGTTTTTGTACTGCTTGAATGATTCATGCATTACAGGTTTAATATTTGGGTTATACATTTCACGCCCTTTATATCCTCCGTAAGCGAATGCCCGACCTATACCAATGGCACCAATAGCATCTAATCTATCTGCATCCTGGACAACCATGCCTTCGATGGTTTTCATAGGTGTCTTAACCCAAGCGCCCTTAAAAGATATATCTTTAATAATCTCAATTATATGTGAAATTATATCCTCTTCAACATTCAACTTTTCAAGCCATTTTCGTGCAACTTCCGGGCCAATATTTTCATTTCCGCCGTGGAACTTCCAGTCTGCTATATCATGCAGTAAAGCTGCAAGCTGGGTTACAAATAGATCAGTATTTTCCCTTCTGCCAATATAGACCGAACTTTTCCAAACTCGGTAAACATGCCACCAGTCATGTCCAGAACTTTCTCCCCTTAATTTGCTCTGTACAAATTTCTCGGTTTGTCTGATAATTTTTTCCCTGTCCATATTAATTATGGGATGTACTAGAAAATAAAAAGTTTTTGAAAAAAAGTAGCCACAAAGCCTTACATTATCTAAGATTTGAACTTTTATTTGCAGGATATGTAATTCATGAAAATTTATTCACATGGTACATAAATGGAATTAGGGTTAATATGTTTGGATAAAGTTTATTTTCTTAAACAAGAGTTATATTCGCCAGTCTTTTTGCCATATTAGCTAATATAGTGTAAGGGAGTAATAAAAAAGCCGCATTAAAATGTTTAAAATGTAGTACTTTATATTTTCACACAATAACCAAAAAATTTATATTATTATGTATTTTATCGATTATTATGAGAGATATACATGTAACAAAGGTTGTAATCAAAAAACCATATGAAATAGTTTGGAAATGGCTTTCAGATCCATTAACCTATCCAAATATTTATCCATTTTGGCTTTCAGAGATTAAAGAAGTTGGAGATAATTTATATGAAGGAACAGGGCCTTATGGGGAGTATAAATTTACACTGGAGATTAACCAGAAATTGGGGAGTATCAATTTAAAAATAGGCAATGAGTCCTCAAGAACTCGTTTATTTCAGTTAGATGATGAAAACACCGTTGTAATCCATCTTGCTGTAAGATGGAAAGATATGAAAAAC
This sequence comes from Methanobacterium sp., assembly GCF_038562635.1. Lineage (NCBI taxonomy): Archaea > Methanobacteriati > Methanobacteriota > Methanobacteria > Methanobacteriales > Methanobacteriaceae > Methanobacterium > Methanobacterium sp. The sequence goes on from NZ_JBCFBO010000001.1 coordinate 2,143,561, forward strand.
CATCTTTCATGGTTTTTTTATAAAAGAGGAGTTAATAAAGATTTTAAGAATGCCAAAAAAATAATTGAGAAATGTAAATAGTCGTGGTTCTCTATTATTGTAAAAAAATAGGGCTAGATATGTTTGAAAATATTGAACATGTCAAAAATGTAACAGATATCTATTAAAATCTAAAAAATAAAAGGAATTAATCGCTTATGAAAGATATAGCAACTGTTTTATTGATTTCAGTTAAAACTATGCGTTAATTCCTAATAAAAACAAATTTTTATTAGTTGTGCAGTAATTACTATAATTCTCCTTTAGCAATTTCTTCTTAAGTAGGGGATAGGCCCTCATTAATTTTTGAAAAAAATAAGAAATTTAAAGATAGTCTGATTTACTATAATTCGCCTTTAGCAATTTCTTCTTTTAAGTAAGGGATAAGCCCTCCTTTATCCAGTATATTCCGCATGAATCCGGGTAATCCTTTGATGGTGAATTCTTCTCCAGTGGTTAAATTCTTTAGAATTCCTTTCTCCATATCTATTTCAAGTTCATCTCCTTGCGAAACATGTTTGGAGATATCTTTTATTTCTATAAGAGGTATACCAAGGTTTATGGCGTTTCGATAGAATATTCTTGCGAATGATTCTGCGACTACTGCAGAGATACCTGCGCCTTTCATTGCGATAGGTGCATGCTCTCTTGATGAGCCGCAGCCGAAATTTTTACCTCCAACAATTATATCTCCTTTTTTTACTTTTTTGGGGAATTCTGGGTCTGCTCCTTCCATTAAATGCTGTGCAAGGTCGGATTCACATCTTAAAACAAGATATCTTCCGGGGAGAATCAGATCTGTATCTATATCATTTCCAAATTTCCATGCTCTTCCTTTCATAATAACCACCCTTTTTATAGATTCCTCGGATCTTCGATTTTTCCGGTGATTGCAGATGCTGCTGCAACTGCTGCAGAACTCAGGTAAACTTCACCTTCGCTGCTGCCCTGTCTTCCTTTAAAGTTTCTGTTTGATGTTGAGAGGCTGACTTCTCCGGGTCCGATGAGCCCTACGTGTCCGCCGAGGCATGGTCCGCAGCATGGGTTACAAACAAGTGCTCCAGAATCTACGAAAATATTCATTAACCCTTCGTTAAGTGCTTTGGTGTAAACTTCACGTGAAGCTGGGATCACAAGCATCCTGATGCTGTCTGAAACTTTGTTTCCTTTAAGAATTTTTGCAGCATCTCTAAGATCCTGAATTCGCCCATTAGTACATGAGCCGAGGAAAACCTGGTCTATAGATGTCCCTTCAACTTCAGAGATACCGTGAACATTATCCACATTGTGTGGGCATGCAATCTGTGGTTCAAGTTCGCTGACATCTATGTCCATAATCTCAAGGGATGCAGCGTCATCATCTCCTTTGATTATATCGTAAGATTTGTTAGTACGGTTTTTAAGGTAGTTTACTGTTTTTTGATCTGGTTCAACGAGCCCTGTTTTACCGCCCATCTCAATAGCCATGTTACACATAACCATCCTATCTGAAACTGACATGTTGCTTGTTGTTTCACCTGCAAACTGACATGCTTTATATGTTGCACCATCAGCACCAATCTGACCTATTATGTTGAGTACCACATCTTTTGCATAGGTGTGTTCTGGGAGTGTTCCTTCTATGTTGAATTTGATTGTTTCTGGCACTTTAAACCATAGTTTTCCTGTTGCAAAAACCATTGACATGTCGGTTGAACCTATACCTGTTGCAAAAGCTCCTAAGGCTCCGTGTGTACAGGTGTGGGAATCAGTTCCAACTACAATCTCTCCAGGAACTACATGTCCTTTTTCTGGGAGAACCTGATGACACACACCTTCTCTGACATCATAAAAATTGGTTATTTCCTGTTCTTTTACGAATTTTCTCATTATCATATGGTTTGTGACTGCATCAAGCGAGTCTGCGGGTACTTGATGGTCAAAAAGAATTACAATTTTCTCAGGATCCCATACTTTAGGAACTCCTATCTTCTCAAAAGCTTCCACAGATAGGGGGCCTGTAAGGTCGTGGGTCATTGCAACATCGATGTTGGCCATTACCACATCTCCAGCTTCGACTTCTTTCTTACCGGAAGCCTTTGCAAATATTTTTTCTGCTATTGTCATAGACATAACTATTCCTCCTGTTATTGACAACTTTAAAATGATTTTTTACCGCCTATTAAACTCCATAACATGTGTTTAGAGAATATATCGGTTTGGGTAAAACCTATCTCTTTTAGGCAGTTTAATTGAGCTAAAAAAGGCTCATGAATATCATCTCCTTCCTGTTTAGGAAGATGAGCATTATCTAAATTTCTTTTTTTCCAGTTGCTGAATTTTTCCATCCATGCTTCATAAGAGCCGGATAAATCCTCGGAAATTTTATATTTCTGTTCTTTAGCATGGTTAACCCAATAGTAAAGGTTTTTTAAGTATGCATCTTCAGTTACGGTTTTCATTTCATCGATATTAAAAAACCAGCCGCCTTCTTCCAGCGTATCATAACATTTCTGGTACAATTTCTTTTTATTTTCAGTTTGAAGGTGATGGATTGCAGACATGGATGTAATTACGGTAGGTTTTACGGTAATTTCTGATTCCCAGTTCCTGCAAAAATCAGACTTGATATAATTCACTCTGTCTCCGTATTTCTGTAACTTTTCCTTTGCAACAGACATGAACTCATCAGAAGAATCTAGATAGTAGCAGGTTGAATCTGGAAACTCTTTCAGTACTTTTTCAATTAAAATACCGCTTCCAGCTCCTAAATCTAAAAGGACAATTTTTTCCATATTTTCAAATTTTAAAATATCTATTACTGCGTTCTGCAGGAAATCATATCCTGGTACCATTAGCTGGCACATTTTATCATAGTTAACTGCCATTTTCTGCAGGTGAAAACGGTTTTTATCTAGTTGTTCCATAATAACCTCCTTTACTATTTCGTTTGTATTTCTAATTAGTTTTGCGAAACTAACTATATCTTAAAAAAAATTACAGTCCAGATGCAGTAATTTTATCGACGATTTTAATGAAGTTCTCAACTTCATCTTCATTTAAAACATCCAAAATCTTTTTAATTGCATTTTTGTGAACTTGCATGTGTATTTTAATTATATTTTCGCCTTTTGGCGTTAACTTGAGGAAATAAAATCGTTTATCTTCATTTGATTGAATTTTAGTCACGATACCTCGATCTATTAACTGGTTAATAGCTATAGAAACTGTAGATTTCTTGACGTCCAGCATCTTTGCTATCTCAGACACGCTTATATTTTCATGCTTGTTGATTAATTCAATGTAATACAATTGGCGCAGGGTGAAGCTTTTTAAATCACCGCTTAAGATCTGATTCTGGAAGTTTCCCATCAGTTCAGTTAATCTATCAACTGCCTCTACCAGTTCAAGTTCATAAGTCATATATTTCATCCTCTTGAGTAAATAGTTTTATCTAACTAACTATTATATAAAACTATTGGAAAGTTTTCATGTAATTAGATGGAATGTACTACTTTGAAATAGTTATAAACGTCTATTTTTACTTTTAAATCCATTTAATGGCTTAAAATAAGAAAATATATTAAACAAGATAAATATAATTATTATAGTGAATGACGTAACTTCTTAAACTTTTGAGGTATTCGAAAATCAAAGATTTTGATGGTTTTTGACAGTAATTGATTAAATGCTTTAAATTGAGGAAAATATCTAATTTTCCGAACATTCGAAAAAATAGAAAATTTTTTCAGAGGTTAAAGCACATAAACAAATTATCTTATTAAATAGCGTCAAAAATATTTGGTGATGAGCTTAAAAAGGTTGAGAAAACTTTATAGCTTGAAACAAAAATTGAGGTGAAAAAATAGCAAATATTAAAGAAATTAAATCTATTGAATTAACTTCTTTTACATTGATGGCATCTTCAACAGCTGCAATTCTGGTATTTATTTACTCCGTAATAATTTTAATTATTTCTAGAGTTTTAACGACTTTTGTACCTCAATTAGGTACATTCAGCGAGATTATAAATGGGATGGGTGTAGCATCAGTTGTTATTCTTCCCATAACGTCGTATTTCTTGATTATGGCAGTGAGTTTTTTTAGCGGGCTGCTTTATAACAGGATAACTTCCAGGTTATGTGGTATAAAATTAGGATTGGATAACAATGAAATAACACAAATACCAGTAAAGCCATTTACTCTAGTTATAGCAAGTATTGAAGCAATATGGACACTTATAATCGGCTTATTTCTGGCAGCAGCAATTATACCTTTTACAGACCTTATAATTAGGCTAATTAACTTTACAGCCAACGCTATTGAAAGGAGCATAGATATTAGTGGGGCAACTCTTTTAATCAACACTGTTTTAGGAACAAATGGCGTTACGTTGGCTTTAATTTTAATAATTGGATTACCACTTGTAGCCTTTGTATATGGGCTTGTTAGCAATGGGTTATTTGCAATATTTTACAATTACATAGCCACAAAATTTATCAAAATGCAGCTGGATATTGAAGTAATTTCAGGAAACCTGCACGAAATAAAGTCTTTACCTGTTGTAGCTGCTGCAGCACCGCTTTCAGGAGCTGTATTCGGTGCATTCGGTGTTATTATGGGAATTATAACTTTGTTATCGCTTGCTGTAACTGGAAATCCAAGTGTTGGAAATATAATAAATGACATTACAATCATTGTGTTAAATGGGCTAAGTTATTTTTTAGGTTATTTCCTGATTTTTGCTTTAATTGCAGTGATTTACAACTTCTTAGCTCCACGAATTGGGGGAATTATGCTTAAGTTTGAATAATCAGTTATTATTCCATTTTAAGAGTAATAATAGATTGTTTTAGTAGTATATTGCCCTTGGAACCATTTTAGAAACTTTAATACAGAGTTCAACGTCGCTTTCGATAAATCTGCCTTTTGTATATCTTTTTTCCTCATTAATTTCAATAAGTTTTCTATAAAGAGTTTTTGCATCTGCATTTGATAGTTTTTCTACAGTATCCGTTCCAGAATCTAAAAATATACGTGCAAAAACTGGACCAATCCATTTAACCCTTGACAAATCAGTTAATTTGGTTAATTTTACTATTTCTTCTGGATTTATCTTAGTTTCGGCAGCTAATTTGACTCTCTCATCATGAGTTTTAATTATTTTAAATAAGTGGGCAGTATTTTTAATGCCCATATCGTTTAATTTGCTTAAAGTATCTTTTTCAATGCCTGGAAACTTTTCAAGATTCACGGGTTTTGGCAGATAACTGTTTACTTCTCTTCTTAAAATTAAAATATAATCTTGAGGTAACCCTGATTTATCAGCAAATTCTTTGGCTTTTTTGGGAGTTTTCAGTGAGATTAATAGATCATTAAGATTTTTAATTCCTTTACTTTCTAAAATTTTAAATCTATCATCAATTTGATCTTTCAATATTTTCCTGCTTGGAAGAAGGTCTGATTCTATTAGTTCCTGCTTAAATTTATTTAATGGATACTTTTCAAGGTCAATATAATAGCTGTCAGTCATATTAATCCCCAAATTTATTTTATGTCACTAATATCTGCTTTAATATTTTATCCTTTCTCAAATGTCTCAACCACTTCTTTAAGGTACTTCCTTATTGGAATATCCTGCGTGCATTTTTTCTCACATTCGCCGCAGTCATCACAAGCAGATGCATCTACCTCTTTGGCCTTCAAGAATCTGTAACTTCCAGAAGGTTTTTCCATGTTCTGATAGATGTACAGATCGTTTAGAAGGTTCAGGTTTGCCGGAATATCGACTCCATTAGGGCAGGGCATACAGTAGTTGCAACGGGTGCAGCTTACATGAATTCGTTCAATGTAAGTATCTTTAGCTTCTTGAATTAGATTTATCTCTTCACTGGTGAGACTATTGGCTTTACCCTCATCTGCAATCTTTATGTTTTCTACAACCTGTTCCATGGTGCTCATGCCACTTAAAACCACATTCACTTCTTTTTGATCCCATAAAAAGCGCAGAGCCCATTCTGTGGGGCTTCTTTTAACAGTGGCCTTATCCCATATTGCCTGTACATCTGGAGGAATGTTGTTTGTAAGGCAGCCTCCCCTGAGCGGTTCCATGATTGCAGTACCGATATCTCTGGCAGCTATATATTCAAGTCCTTCTTTTCCAGCCTGGAAATTCTCGTCCATGTAGTTGTACTGAATCAGGGTGAAACTCCAGTTGTAAGAGTCTATAATTTCCTTAAAAAGTCCAACTTCATCATGGTATGAAAAACCAGCGTACTTTATCCTGCCTTCTTCAAGTGCAGAGTCCAGAAATTCAAGGACATCAAGTTCTTTTAAGTTTGACCATGTATTCTTACCAAGACCGTGTAAAAGATAAAAATCTATGCTGTCAGTTTGCAGCCTTTTAAGCTGCATATCCAGATAATAATTGAGATCTTCTTTTTTCTCGATATTCCAACTGGGTAATTTAGTGGAAAGATACACCTGATCCCTGTAACCTTCTTTTAGAACATTTCCAACAAATATTTCACTCCTGCCTCCTTGAGTTGCATCGAGGCCGTGATAAGGGTAAGCAGTGTCAATATAATTCACGCCGTGATCTATGGCGTAATGGAGCATTTCTGTTGCCAGAGGTTCATTTATTCTTTCAGGGTTGTTGTCGATTATTGGAAGCCTCATACATCCAAAACCGAGTATTGAAACTTTTTCTCCTGTTTTTCCAAAAGTTCTGTATAACAAAAAGAGTCCCCCTAAAAACGAATTAATGTTAATTATTTGGAATTTGTTTTTATTATAATTTTATAGTACCGTGCCAAAGTTAAAAGGTAGAGAGATAACGGATATTTCTTAATCATTTCTCAAAGGTTATCGAAGTTAAAATTAAAAGATAGGGGGATAAGGATATCTTTTAATCATTTCTCGAAAGTTTCAACTGCTTCTTTAAGGTATTCCCTTATCGGAAGGTTTTGTGTACATGCTTCTTCACATGCACCACACTGATTACAAAATGAAGCACTCATTCCTTTAGCTATTAAGAATGAATAGTTTCCAGACGGTTTTTGCATGTTCTTATAGATGTAAGTGTCGTTTAATAGATTCAAGTTCAATGGAATATCCACTCCTTGAGGACAGGGCATGCAGTAATTACAGCTTGTGCAGCCAGCATGCATTCTTGCACTGTAAGCTTCTTTAACTTCTTCAATTAGATTTCTTTCATCATCTGTAAGAATATTGGCATGGCCATTTTCTGCAATATTTATATTATCTACAACATGTTCCATTTTACTCATGCCGCTTAAAACTACATCAACTTCTGGCTGGTCCCATAAAAAGAGTAGGGCCCATTCTGCAAGGCTTCTTTTAACTGGGGATTTATCCCATATTGCCTGAATGTCTAAGGGGATGTTGTCTGTAAGGCAGCTTCCTCTAAGTGGTTCCATGATTACAGTCCCCATTTTACCTGCTGAGTAGTTAAGTCCTGCCCTTCCTGCCTGGAGCTCCTGATCGATGTAGTTGTACTGGATCTGGGAAAAATCCCATTTGTAAGAGTCCACAACTTCCTTAAAAAATTCAAGTTCATCATGGAATGAAAAGCCGACATGGCCTATTCTACCGTCTTCAACTGCAGAGTCCAGGAATTCGAAAACATCTAAATTCAGCAGCTTTTCCCAAAAATTCCTGTGTAGACCGTGCAGGAGATAGAAATCTATTCTATCGGTCTGTAGTTTTTTGAGCTGTTCATCCAGAAAGCTGTCAAAGTCTTCCTTCTTTTGAACAAGCCAGCTGGGTAATTTGGTGGAAAGATACACCTGATCCCTGTAACCGTCTTTCAGGGCATTTCCAACTGCTATTTCGCTCATGCCTTTGTGGTAAGGATAAGCTGTATCAATATAATTCACGCCGTGATCTATGGCGTAATGGAGCATTTCTGTTGCCAGTGGTTCATTTATTTTTTCTGGTTTATCATTAAGTATTGGAAGTCTCATGCATCCAAAACCAAGTATTGAAACTTTTTTCCCTGTTTTCCCGAAATTTCTGTATAACAAGTGATAATCCTCCGATAAACTGATTTAAATTAATGAAAATTCATTTCCAATTTACATGTGATAGATTAAATAAAATAGAATGAATTAATTAAAGTAATTTACCAATCCAATTTAAAAGATATTAACTTATTTTCTGTGAAACATTAAATCACATCTGCATTCGCCGTGTAAGGGTGGCAGCATATTTAACTGTTCCATAGGATATTTTGCATTGTTTTCATAGGCATTTTTACATATTTCGCATGCATCATCTTCAGATATCGCGCTGAAGAATTTGTATCCTGCGCTGTAATACTCGTACCAGTCAGCAAGGTTTTCAATTCTCTGTTTTTCGCTCACAGCTACTTTATATGCATCCCCGTCTGTTAACCCCTTAGTTTTGAGTATTTGGGCTATTTGTTCTACCGATTGGCCTTCCAGCATGGCACTTATCATTATATGCATGATCCCTGTTCTTTTAGCTTCTGCCTCTGGAGCGTAGCTTAAATCATAAAGTTCTTCGATGGATGCTGCAGCGGCAAGCAGTTCTACATGCCCTCCAAAGTGAACTCCGCCTGTTTCCTGGCTTATAATGTCATTTATTTTTTTATTCATTGCTGTGATGACTCTGTGCAGTTGTTCCGCTTTCATGGATATACATTAATTGAACTTATTAAAATCATTTTTTCAGTTTGAAAAGGGAATGCATACATGTTTGTAAAAAAATAAATCAAAGTAAAGTTCCTAATTTTTAAGATTGCTCATTACTGAACGCTTTTTGGTTCAGTAACTAGCGGAATAGTAAAATAAAATGTAGAACCTTTTTCTGGAGAAGATTTAAGCCAAATGTGGCCGCCATGTCGGTCTATAATTCTTTTTGCAATTGCAAGGCCGATTCCTGCACCTTCATACTCTCCAATGGCATGCAACCTTTTAAACACTTCAAAAACTGTATCAAAATACTGATCTTCAATTCCTATGCCGTTATCCTTTACAGAAAAAACCCATTCGTTGTCATCTTTTTTTGCTGAAATATGGATTTTTGGTGTTTCATCCGTTTTTCGGAATTTTAAAGCATTATCAATTAGATTCTGGAATACACTCACTATTTGATTTTCATCTGCAAAAACAGGTGGAAGGGGATCATGGGTTACTTCAGCATGGCACTGTTCTATTGAATGCTGTAAATTGGATAAAGCAATATCAAGTGCTTTTTCAGTGTTAACTTCTTTAAATTCATCACCTTTAGCTTCAACATGAGAGTAGTCCAGTAAACCTTGAATCATGCTTTTCATTCTCTTTGCATCACTGACCATGTATTCAAGGAATTCATCAGCATCAGGATCTAACTGTCTTTTATAACGCCTTTCTATAAGCTGGGAATAACTGGTTATTGTCCTGAGGGGCTCCTGCAAATCATGACTTGTAATGTGGGCAAAACTCTTTAATTCTTTGTTAGAGCGTTCTAATTCTTCTAAACTTTTCTTTAATTCATTATTTACTTCTTTACGTTCTCTATCAGTTTTGTTAAGGGATAGAATACTGTTCCACACAAAAATACTCAAAATAATAAGTACTGAAAGGGTATATAACACTGTCCCGAAAGCTGTATCATAATAACCTAAATCCTGCCCTAATATCCGTAACCACCCAAAAACTATGGAAATAATTGCCAGCACAAATAGAATTCTGAGTCCAAATATGCTCCAATATTCTCCACTGGTTAATACTTTCATAAAGCCAGTTTCAGGACGTGCAATAAGGACAGCAAAAGATATCAACATAAATCCTATTCCTGCATAAATGGAAGTTGCAGTATAATAGGATATCTGGTAAAATTCTGATGCATCATATAAATAGCCTAAAAGAACCATTAAAGAGATAATACTCCCTAAAATCATTAAATACTGTGTAGGAACGCGATTATGTACTTTTTTATCAATAATTAAAAGTGCAGAACCGATTATTATGTATTCAATTGCTCCAATAAACGCTATTCGATTTGGTGAGGAAGTTTCAAGTGTTCCAAATGGTTCTGTAAATAATATTTGATCTATGCCTAAATTAAAGTTGAATAAATGTTCAATGAGGGCAATCAACCCAATTGATAATACTATAATTGATAATACCTGTGCAACATGTCTATTTCTTTTGTTAATCCTTTTTGTCTGTTGCAGCCATAAAGAAGCTCCTATTAAAATAAAACATAATGCAGAATTGAATTTAATGGTGGGGAAATCAGGACCGGGGCTTTTGAGGAGAGGAATATTAAAAGCCCACCCAATGAATATAATAACTCCAATTATAATTATTACAATGCTTAAAATTTCAGAAAACCTTTTTAAATTAGCTCTAAAAGTAATGGAGTTGCTTAAATCCATCTAATTCCTCATAATACTAAAATTAACAGTTTCCATTGAATTAATATTACTTATTATATTTTGAGTATTACTTACATTTTATTATTTTTTTAATGGTCCGGTCTTTGTTAACTCAATAAGAGGTAACTATTACAAATAACATCATCTGAATATTTTAAGTGGCTAAAAAAAACGCAATTTTGATAATTGGGAGTATGGGAATTAATTAAAATGTTAGATTTATTTAAACAGCAGTGTTTTAATTTACATCTTAAATCTGGGAAATGGTTTTCTAATTTAAGGATCAAATATAATTTATTTATGTATTAAATGGGGACTAATATGAAATATATAGGATCTAAAAAGAAATTATTCTTATTAATTATATTAGTAGTATTTGCAGTAACAGCAGCTTCTTTTGCTTATTATGTTTCTGACTATTACCATGCAGATAGTAAAGCTGCAGCTGCACTTAAATCAACTGAATCTTACAACGTTACAGATACAGATAACTCCATTACATTTATTCCTACTCAAAACAGGAGCACTACAGGAATAATATTTTATCCGGGAGGCAAGGTCCAGCCTGAAGCTTATTCTGTTATTGCTTCTAAACTTGTTGTGAAGGGATACACCACAATAATTGTGAAAATGCCTTTTAATCTGGCATTTTTCGGTGTTAACAGTGCGGACGATGTTGTAGCTGAACACCCTGAGATCACTTCATGGGTAATTATGGGCCATTCACTGGGCGGCGTTTTTGCGTCGGAATATGCTGTAAATCATCAGGATAAAATTAAGGGAGTTGTATATTTAGCGGCATACCCTTCAACAAATGCTTCAAATGCAACTTTTAAAGCGTTATCAATAAGAGGTTCTCTGGATAATCTTACGACAGCTCAGGATATTTCTAACAACAAAAATAAGTTCCCGGCTAACACGACATTTATCACCATACCTGGCGGTAACCACTACAATAATGGTAACTACGGTCCTCAAGCAGGGGACAATAACAGTACAATAACAAGGGAAGAGCAGCAGAACAAAACTGTGAGTTATATACTTGAATTTATTAAAGGTCTTTGAGTAACAAGTAATTATCATTATTTGAGTAAATAAGGAGTAGTATTCAAGTGAAACACAAAATAACGCAATTATTTAATTTTATTCAAATAAAGGTTGATAAATTATATTAAGTATTACTTATATACAACTTTAATAATACAATGTGTGGGGGTAATATGAATTCTGATCAAACTCCTTCAGATAATACTGCTCCAGATGATATTAATTTAGATAAATCTCTTGAATTTAGAAGATGTTGGGCATTAGGTGAAGCGTATTATTTTTTAGAAAATAATTATGGGGATTGTTTTAAATGTAAGGTTAGCGAAAATCCATTTTCTAAAGATATAAGAGATTATAAAAGTAATTTAATGTCAGTAAGGCATATTTGCGATGAATTAAATATTAATAATCAAGATATGGATATATTTATTGATAATCTTCATAAAGAGCTGAATAATATTTCAAAATACAGTATAGATGTACCTAAAGGGTATAAAAGTTCTAAATATGGTGAAAATAAATTTAGAGATTTTAGCAGTTATTTTGAAATAGAATTAGAAGGTTATATTATAGGTAGCTTGAAAGGGAAAGATCCTAGATATAATCATATTTTTAGAATAGCTAAACATTCACTTGAATTATATAAAAATCCTGAAGATAATGAAGATCCTGAAGATAAATTTAATAACTTTCTAACAGATCTGGAGAATATTAAGAATTTTGTATCTAGAGATAAAATAGCTTTAATTCGTGAAACAATTTTAAAGTGGCCAAAAGTAAGTAAAAATTATATGGATGAAGAATACGATAATGATTTAAAATATGGAAACATAAAAAGACCGGATCTAATAGAAATCGTTAATAAGATTGGTGGTTTGATCACGGGATCTGTAGAAGTGCATGATATTCTAAATAGACGTGATCGCACTGTTTGGGCAGTTGTAAGTTATGGATCTTTCATTTTTCCTGCAGTTTTAATTGGAATTATAATTTGGTCCCTTAATCTTAATTTTTCTTTTTTATATCCATATATAGGGATAGGACAATTAAATAATTATTTGATAATTGTAAGTGCTCTTGCAGGAGCATTTTTATCAGTTATTAGAGCTTCTATTCCTCTTTGGAGAAAATTTGCAGATTGGTTTGGGCTTAAATTAGCTATAAAACGCTTAAAAGATCCTCATAAATATTTAATAATATCTCCATGGTCTCCATTTGAAAAACATGAGCATGCATCTGATAAAACACAATCAAATGAGATACCTTAATAATTTATTTGTTACTTTAAATTATTTTATTAACAAGTGCACGCCCTGATTGAAGAAATAAAGCGCAAATATTACGAGTGCTGCTCCTAGAATTCTCATTATGTAAAGATACGGTTTCCCTGTAATGAATTCACGGGATTTTCCCGCAGCGAAGGCCAGAACTATTTTTGAACCCACTAAAAGAACATAAAACCCTACAATGAACATTAATGGGGCTAAAATACTGCCTGTATAAGCGTTTATGATTAGGGGTCCGCCGACGGTTATCCAGAACAGGTATGGGGCCGGATTTAAAAAGTTGACGGTTGCTCCTTTTTTAAGTGATTTTGGCTCTTCTGCTTTGATATCTTCAGTTAGTTCTCTTGTTTTAAAGCTTTCATAGGCCATATAAAGCAGGAATAAACCTCCAAGAATGGATATGATGCCTAAAATTGAGCTGTAACCTGCAACAAATGATAAGAAGAGCAGAGATACTGCTATGATTGGTAAGTCTGTGATCAGCGGGGAAAATGCGACTTTTATGCCTTCTCTGTAGCCGTGTTTTAGGGTTTGAGATATTAGTAGGATGAGCAGGGGGCCTGGTGAGAGGCCTGAGTAGAGACCGAGGGTGATTCCTGCGATGAGTAGGTTGAACATTTTTTTGGTGTCTCCTTGATATTTAAGTAATGTATTCTAATTCATTTCAAATAAACTTTATAACAAAATTTAATAGTATAACAGCAGCCAGAACCCAAATCAGCACAATAATTAAAGCCGCAAATCCACTTTTAGGCATTCCTTCGCGGAATTTCGTTTTTGCACTTTCTCTATGTTCATCCATTATCTCTTTGGGGACCATTTTAAGTAAAATTGGAATTCCTACAGTTATCAACAGAAAATCATCGAGATAACCTATTACTGGTATAAAATCTGGAATTAAGTCAATTGGGCTTAAAAGATAGGCCATAACCAAAAGAATGACAACTTTAATGCGCAATGGAACTCTTGGATCTTTATAGGTTAAATGGAGTGCATAAGTTTCTATTTCAAATTTTTCTGCCATAGCTTTCCAGTTTTTGAACATAAAGACATCCAGATGAAAAATTTGTTAATTCAAATTCGTTTAATAAGATTTGGTGTTTATAGCCCCATATTGTTTTTAGAGTTTTATGAATTTTATTAATATAAACGAAAAGTTTTTTATTACATAATTCACATAAATAACCTCCTGCGCATACCTAAAATAATTGCGCAGAGATACATGTGGAGGTGCGGTTGCATGAAAATAAAGTTAGGAATCATCCTACTTGCATTTTTAGCCGCTGTAGGATTTTCTGGAGCAATAGCAGCTCAACATGTTGAGGAAGGACATAACAACAGACATGCCCACGGACCCCCTAGAAGTAATATCTCAATGGCCAGTACAAACAGATGTCACGATTCAAGTAAATGCCGTTTAAAATTGTTCCAGAAGAATAATAAACTGTTAAAATAAGGTATGGTTTTTGAAAGTACTTGTTTAAGGGGATTTATCCTCATTTCTATTTTTTAGCAGTAATTTACTTGAAATAAATCTAATTTTTAAAACAAAACTTTTATATACTATTTCAAACTAGGGTTAAATATTCAACCGATGGTTGAAAGTTAAAATTATGGTTAAATGTAGAATCAGGAAGTGGTGGTAATAAGTGACCCTTAAAGAATTAAAGAAAAAAGAGAAGGAAACAAAGCGTAATTATATTATAGAATCAGCTCAGAAGCTATTTTTAAGTAAAGACTACGATGAAGTTTCAATGAACAGCATAGCCAAAGAAGTAGGGGTAAATAAGGCCACACTTTATTATTATTTTAAGAACAAAGAAGCTTTGTATTTTGCTATAGTTTTACAGGGTGTCAAGGTTTTAGTTAAAATGGCTAAAGAAGAAATAAGAAATGGAAAAACTGGTTATGAAAAGATTTCATTGTATGGAAATGCAATGAATAAATTTTCAGCTGAATATCCTGGCTGTTTAAAGCTTTTATATGCTCCACAATCTTCTAAATTTGATATAAATAATATGGCCAGTAGTGAAGAGTATAAAAAGGTAATGGGAATTCTTAAAGATTTAATGTTTATCATGAGGGATTTGATACAGTCTGGAATTGATGATGGTACAATTCGAGAAGATGTTAACCCAATGGAAGCAGCAGTTTTGATGTCGCTAATCTCTCAGAGTATGTCGAATATGAGCTGTCTATATAAAGACATGCTGAAAAGTGAGGGAGTCAGTGAACAGAAGTTTGCAATGGACGTAAAGGGTTTCATGCAGTATATGCTCAAAAAAAGTTAGTTCAATTTCTTAAGAGATTTGGAGATTATAACTGAAAGGAGGAATGAAAAATGTCAATGACAAAAGTAAATGATATAAACATGTATTATGAAATACACGGTGAAGGAGAAGCTTTGATATTGATATCAGGTAATGGTGCGGAGTCATCACAGTGGAAAGATATGATCCCTACTTTTTCTAAGGATTACAAAGTGATTCCATTTGATAACCGAGGTGCAGGGCGTACTGATAGGCCAGATATAGAATATTCTATGGATATGATGACTGAAGATGTCATTGGTTTGATGGATGTGCTTGGAATTGAAAGGGCACATATACTTGGGGCATCTATGGGGGGAATGATTGCTCAAAATATTGCTTATTTATATCCTGATAGAGTAAAAAGCCTGATACTTGTTGTAACAAGTATGAAAAATTCTCACCGCGTTAATTATGCTTGTAAACAGGCAATAAAACGTGTTATGGATGGAAGCGATCCTGATGCACTGGCTGAATATTCTGCAGTATGGTCATTTCCTGAGGAAGTATTAGCAAATCATGGAGCTGTTGATAGAATTAAAAGTGCTATGGCACATGTATTAAATCCTCAGACAGTGAATACATTCAAAAGGCAAAATGATGCACTTGCTACATTTGATTCAAGTGGATGGATCAGTGAACTTACAGCTCCAACATTGGTTATAGCTGGAGATGGAGATATAATCTGGCCTCAAAAATATTCTGGACAGGAATTAGCTAAAGCCCTCTCTGGCTCTAAGTTTGTCTCAATTCCCGGAGCGCACATGGCATATCTATTAAGTGCTGAAGCATTTCAAAATCATGTGGTGGAGTTTCTTACATCAGTTGAATAGAAATTATAACATAATATTGTTATTTTTTTAATGATTACTCCATCAATAAGGACTGGGGCCAGTAACAGTTGGATTATCATCTCTTTGAACCCATTCTGTAATAGAACCTTCATATAACCTCACATCAGGATAATCTAAATACCATTTAAAAACTAAAAACAGGTTGGTTGCTTCTCTGCCGGTCCCGCAGTAGCATATAACTGTTTTATCGGGAGTTACTTCTCTTTCTTCAACTAAAGATTTTATTTCGTCAAGGGGTTTGAGGAGCTGCCGGTTCTTGGGGTTCATGAGCGCGGCAGCCTGTAAATTCTTTGCTCCAGGTATGTGCCCTTCTTTGCTCCACAGGCTGGGGCCGGCATAATATTTAAATGGCCTGGCATCAAGCACTACCACATCATCATTGTCCTTAATATTTTTAAATTCTCCGTATTCAATCTGATATTCATCGTGGACCTCTGCTTCAAATTCAGATTCTTCTACAGTGGGAAATACCTTTGTTAATCCTCTTTCTTCTTTTTTCCATTTGTCTATGCCTCCATCTAAGATATGGACATTTTCATGGCCAAATCTAACCAGTGAATAAGCAGCCATGGTCTGTCCCCAACCGTCCCCTTTTTTTGAATAGGATCCCTTGCCAGTATAAAAAAGAATAGGTTTATCATTTCTGATGCCTAATTTCCCGAATATTGTTGAAATTGCATCATGAGGAATATATCTAGCGGGGTTATTGCCCTGCATTTCTCTAAGAAACCATTCATTAAAATAAAATGCATTGTGGATGTGTTCTTTTATATAATCATGTATATCTGGCTGAACATCGAATATAGTGAGATTATTATCCAGATTATCTTCTAACCATTCTGTATCCACCCATTTTACTTTTGTATTTCCCAATAAATGAGGATAGTTCATATAAATGACTCCATTAGTATGACTTTGAATTAAATATGTATATTATAATAGTTGTATGTTGCTGTCAACTGATGGCATATTTTAAAAAAATATTCCATGAGTTAAAATGATAAAACTCTCTTAAATAGACGTTATTTTTAAAAAAATAGTTTATATGCATTTATATATGTATTAAATTTAAATATTGTCTTTATATTTAAATTAGGCGGAAATTATATTAATCTATTTTGGGGCAAGAGTATAAACTTAAATAATATGTTATTACAATTGTATTATAACTTTTATTATGGCGAGGACATTATAATGAGCTTATACTTTAGAGAAACAGGCAAAAACAATAGTGAAACCATAGTGTTCCTCCATGCAGGCATGTCTTCAGGTTGGATGTGGGATAAACATGTAGAATCATTAAAAGATTATCATTGTCTGGTCCCAGACCTCCCTGAACATGGAAAAAGCATGGAAATAAAACCTTTTACAATGGAAAGTGCTGCAAATGAAATCATTGAAATTATCAAAGAGAGGGCACATGGGGGAAAAGCGCATATTGTTGGATTATCTCTTGGTGCACAAGTAGCTGTTCAAATATTAAGTATGGCTCCGGAAGTTGTGGATCATGCTGTAATTACTGGAACATTGACGCGTGAAGTCGGATCTAACCTGTCAGTAATGATGAATATTTTTTATAAGTTTTACATGCGCCTCAAGGATGTTGATTTTTTCATAAAAATGGGCATGAAAGCACAATCTATACCTCTAGAATATTTTGAAGACGTTAAAAAAGACACGAAAGCACTAACTTGGAATTCTTTAAACAATATTACTAAAGAGAATAGGTCATTTAAAATAGCTGAAAATTTATGCAGATCAAAAAACAGGGTGCTGGTACTGATGGGAGAAAAAGAGGTTAAAGTTGTGTATGAATCAGCTTTAGACTTAAATAAATGCCTTTCAAATTCTAAAGCGTATAAAGTGGATAATTTTGGCCATACCTGGCCTTTAGAATCACCAAAACTTTTCAGCAGTATTGTAAGAGCCTGGATAAATGATGATCAATTACCTGATACTTTATTGAAGCTGTGATTTGAATAAATTTATTAAAATAAAAAACGAATATAAAATTAAATTAATTATTTTTATTAAGTGAGAAATTATGAGTTTATATATCAAAGAAACAGGTAAAAACAACGATGAAACTATAGTATTCCTTCATGCAGGCATGCCTTCCGGTTGGATGTGGGATAAACATGTAGAATCATTAAAAGATTATCATTGTCTGGTCCCAGACCTTCCTGAACATGGAAAAAGTATAGAAATAAAGCCTTTTACCATGGAAAGTGCTGCAAATGAAGTCATTGATATTATTAAAGAAAGGGCGCATGGGGGAAAAGCGCATATTGTTGGATTATCTCTTGGTGCACAGGTAGCTGTTCAAATATTAAGTATGGCTCCGGAGGTTGTAGATCATGCAGTGATTACAGGGGCACTGATCCGCGAAGTCGGGTCCAGCCTTTCAATATTTATGGATATTTTTCATAAAATTTTCATGCGCATTAAGGATATTGATTTTTTCATAAAAATGGGCATGAAGATGCAGTCTATATCTTTAGAATATTTTGAAGACGTTAAAAAAGATACAAAAGCATTGACATGGAGTTCTTTAAATAATATTACTCGTGAAAACGGTTCATTTCGAATACCTGAAAATTTATGCAGATCAAAGAACAGGGTGCTGGTACTGACGGGAGAAAAAGAATTTAAAGTTTTCTATGAATCCGCTTTAGACTTAAATAAATGCCTCTCAAACTCTAAATCTTACAAAGTGGCTAATTTAGGCCATGCTTGGCCTTTAGAATCGCCAAAACTTTTCAGCAGTATTGTAAGAGCCTGGATAAATGATGATCAATTACCTGATACTTTATTGAAGCTGTGATTTGAATAAATTTATTAAAATAAAAAACGAATATAAAATTAAGTCAATTATTTTTTCTAAGTGAGAAATTATGAGTTTATATATCAAAGAAACAGGTAAAAACAACGATGAAACTATAGTATTTCTCCACGGCGATGGAATAGCCGGCTGGATGTGGGATGAACAATTAAAGGCATTCGGTGATTATCACTGTATTATTCCAGATCTACCTGGACACGGAAAAAGTGCTGAAGTAAAATCATTTAGCGTACAAAGTGCTGCAGATATGGTTATAGATATAATAAAAAATAAGGCCAAAAATGGAAGGGCTCATCTTGTGGGACTGTCGCTGGGTGCTCAAATTGTAGTTCAAATTTTAAACACTGCTCCTGAAGTCGTAAATCATGCTTTAATCAGCGGAGCTATCGTACGTAACTCGCGACCGACTGAATCATTTTTAGAGCTCCTGGACAATCTTATTGCACTTTATTTACCTGATAAAAACAAAACTATTCGTATAATGAGTTATGTGAGGTCTTACAACATACCAAAAAATCTCCGCAGTAAGTTTAAGGAATCCACCTATGTTATTGAACCGTATTCTTTAGATAAAATTCTCAGGGAAACTATACTTTTTAAAATGCCGGATAATCTTGAACATGCAGACGTGCCGGTGCTGGTGATGACTGGTGAAAAAGATTATAGAATTGTTAATGAATCTGCATTAAATCTCTTAAATGTGCTTCCAAATTCTAAAGGGGCAATGGCTTTGAAGGTAGGGCATTTATGGAATATTGAAAACCCTAAATTGTTTAACAATGTTTTGAGAAGTTGGTTAAAAGATACTAATCTTTCGGGCGTGTTAATCAGCTGAGTTTAACATATACTAACTGTTTTTGGGGTGGTAGTATAAACGAGAAACTTAGAAAAGAATGGGATGCCGAAAGGAAAATTGAGCATAAATTCAACAGGATTATAAACATTTCCACCAGTAAAGTCATGGATATGGTAAAAGATAGAAAACCTATGATTTTCAGTAATTTTCATTATGGTTCAATAGGTATTAACCCCAAATATCTTGTAATATGGTATTTATTTGAAAAAGACAGTGAATTGAAAGAAGCAGAAAATAATGGTTTGCTAAATGAACTAAAAGAGATTACTATTTCTGAATTAAAGGCCAATGGATATCCTGAAGATGTTTTAGATGAAATACAAATTGCTTTCACATCTGATGAGGATATACAAAAAGAAACGGGTGGTAATTACTGGTATTATTTTAAATAAGGTTAATCCTGTCTTTTTAGGTGTTTATTTTAAAAATAAGGTTTTTCAGTTAGATATTATAGCTGATATTTTTTTATTAAAAATAAGGTTTTCCAGTTTATAGATGATTTTTTTGATAATTAAATATCGTGAAAATTATTTCACTTTTTTGTAGTGTTTTAGATAGTTTTATATATAGCGTCATGTGATATACCGTAGTGTGATATAACGCGTCACGATATACATCAGGGATTAATATGGATACAAAAAAATTGCAAAATAAATACTTACCATTGACTGAAGCAGCTTATTATGTTCTCATATCTTTAAATGAGCCAAGACATGGGTATGGAATAATGCAGCATGTTGAAAAGCTCACAAATGGTCGTATTAAGATCGGTGCAGGAACCATGTATGGAAACCTTTCCCGAATGGAAAAAGAGGGATTGATAACACCAGTTGCAGAAGAAGATCGTAAAAAAATCTATGAACTCAGCGAAAAAGGGAAAATTGTACTGAAATTAGAACTTGAACGTTTAGAAGAACTTCTTGAGCATGGTAAAAATGAAATGAGGAGTTAAGATGAAAGAAGTTAAAACTGTTTGGCACTGGTGGACAGGGTGGGAAATAGAAAAATTTGAAAATTGGCTTGAGGAAATGGAATGGGGTGGATGGAATCTATCTAAAGTTGATTATATTTTAAGGTTCAAATTTGCAAAAGGAAAAAGTAGAAAAATGAGATACTGTGTTGATCATCAAAATAATGTTGAAAATAATTATTTTGAGCTTTTTAAAGAAGATGGTTGGGTATTAGTGGATGAAAATATCGCTCCATGGTATATATGGCGTAAATCCTATGAATATGAGAGGCCTGATATTTATACTGATACTAAATCATTAATTGAAAGAAATAACCGCCAGATTAGGAATGTCTTTATTGGGGTGTTTATAAGTCTATTTTTATTATATTTAGTGTTCATTGGCAATTTTGACAGTACTAAATTAATATCCGCACTGTTAATCTTATCACTTGCCTTTTACGGATACTTAATAGCACAATACTATCGATACAGTAAAAATCTGAAACAAAATGAAATTAAATGTTAATTAGGGGTTGTATAAACAAAATTGAATAATAATGGGGATAAAGTAATGGTTCAATTAAAATTAAATCAGGAGAAATATATAGAAGCTAGAAAAAATCTTAGTAAAATGGTTAATCGACTTGGATTCTGGGCAGCGATTCTTACAGCACTATTAGCCGCGGTATTTATTATAATGGGCATGTTCGGTTCCAGTTCATGGGATTATTACCCTGGAATGGTTAATTATATTTGGACTTACTATAAAGCCATAGATTACGTACTTTTTATTCCTGCATTTCTGCTAGCACCAGTATTTGTAATTTTAATGGCTTGTATCCACTATTACACTTCCCTTGAAAAGAAAATATTCAGTTTGATTGGTTTAGCATTTGCACTGATCTATGCAACCGTGATTACTACCGATTACTTCATATTATGGACAGTAACTCTACCAAGCGTAATGCATGGGGAAACAGCAGGTTTATCTCTTTTTTCAATGTATAATCCTCACGGAATCTTCGTAGCTCTTGAATCTGTAGCATACTTAATGATGAGTGTAGCTTTAATTTCCATTACTCCTGTTTTTGAAGGGAGGAAAATTGAGAGAGCATTACGGTGGATTTTCATTATAGGGTTTATTTTATCCCTTGGATCTTTGTTTGGAGTATATTTAATGAATTATGACATTGTAATGTATGAAATAGTTGTAATCGCTATTTATTGTCCAGTACTAATAATTTCGGGAATTTTACTGGGTATTATTTTTAGGAGAGCTGGAAAATCATTAGGGGGTGGAATATCATGAAAACTTTGATGATTATCGGAATAGGAATAATATTAGTTGTAGTAATAGCTTTAGGGGCAATTTCATACATTTCCTATGATATGAGTAACCGTGCAACTGTTTCAGAAACATTGAATCCAAATGGGGCAATTGTAGGGAATGCACTGGTCGTTTATGACCCGAGCATTACTGGAAATACCAAAAATGTGGCAGGCAGAATTGCAAGCGATCTAAAAGCCGAGGGATACAAAGTCGATTTAGCAGGCATTAAGAGTGCAACAGCATCTAATACTTCAAAATATGATGTTATAGTTGTAGGTGGGCCTATATATGCAGGAAATATTAGTGCTGCGGTTAATGCATATTTAAAAATACTGAAACCTGTAGAAAGCACTAAATTAGGGGTTTTTGCTACAGGCGACCCACACACGACTGATAATGTGCTGATTAAAAAACAAATCGCCCCTATCTCTGAAAACAGCACTTTCCAGATAAAGGCAGTAATGAACGTTATTTCTGGAGATGACATTAATAAAAAGTGCGATGGATTTGTAAATGATCTTCTACAATAGGGAAAATAAGATGATTAGATCTTTAAATATAAAAAGGTGGATTTTTCTATGGGTACAGAAATATATTATTTTTCAGGATCTGGTAATTCGCTGCATGTAGCCAGAGAGTTGCAAAAAAGAATTCCAAAAGCAAAACTTATTCCAATTGTAAGCCTTTTAAACAATGAAAATATTAAAACTAGTGCAAATACAGTGGGATTTGTTTTTCCAATTCATCTTGCAATGATTCCAAGGCCAGTAATGGAATTTCTCCCCAAACTTAACTTAAATTCAGCAGAATACATTTTTGCAGCAGTTACAAGGATTGGTACCAGGCACAGGGCATTTAAAGACCTTGAAAAAATCTTAAAGAAAAAAGGCAAGGGTTTAGATGCATTTTTTAATTTAAATATGGCCTCAAATGATCCAAAATCTAAAGAATTTAAGGCAGCAACAGCAGATCAAATAGCAGAAATAGAACTAGAAGTCCAAAATAAACTTGATTACATCCAGGATATCGTTATAAATAAAAAAATTGTCCTTCAAAAGGATACTAAATTTACAGTCGCTATCCCTGGTTTTTCTGTTCTCTCTCCCTTCTTGCCATTTTTTAATAAGATGTTCAATTATGATTTTTACGCTGATTCAAAATGTACTGGCTGCAGGACATGTGAAAAAGTTTGTTTATCTGGAAAAATAAAAATGATTGATGCAAAACCAGTATGGCAGAAGGATGTGAAGTGCTTTTTTTGTTATGCATGTTTAAATTACTGCCCAGAAAAAGCGGTTCAAATTAAATCTTCACGTTTTTTTAAAGTATACACTGAAGAGAATGAGAGGTATTCTCATCCATATGCAAATGCAGATGATATTACAGGACAAAAATGATTAATTACATTTAAAGGGGGAAAACATGTCGCAAGTGATTAAAATCACTACGCTCAATATGGGTTTGAAATGGGGCACTGTGAATTGTTACCTTGTTAAATTGGATAATGATTATCTTTAATCGATACAGGGCCTTCAAATAAGCGCGATGAACTTGAAAAAGAAATTAAAAATGTGGGCTGTAAACTTGGAGACATTAAACTTATCTTGATAACCCACGGGGATTCTGATCATACTGGAAATGCTGCATATCTTCGTAAAAAGCACACTGCCAAAATATCTATGCATAAAAATGATTTAGAAATGGTAGAAAAAGGTGATATGTCCTATAACAGAAAAGTCAATTTTATTACCCGAATAGTATTTTCATTACCTTTCATTAAGTTAAGTAAGTCGGATAGATTTATACCAGACAGTTATGTGGAAGATGGTCAGGATCTTTCTGATTACGGTTTCGATGCTGAAGTTATTCATATTCTTGGACATTCAGAGGGTTCTATTGGGATTTTAACAGAAGATGGAAATCTATTTTGTGGTGATCTACTTGAAAATACAAAAAAACCAGTTATTAATTCCATTATGGGTGATATGGTGGCAGTAAATGATAGTTTTGAAAAATTAAGAAAATTAAACATAAATACTGTTTATCCATGTCATGGTAAGACATTCAAGATGGATTATTTATAAAAAAATTAGGGGAAAATTATACAAAAACTTGAACTGGCACGTTTAGAAGAAATTCTAAGTCTCGGTAAAATGAAATGAGGAATTAGCATGAATGAAATTAAAACTGTTTGGCACTGGTGGTGGGGCTGGAGCCCTGAAAAAATAGAAGACTGGCTTGAGGAGATGGAACTTGAGGGATGGAACTTATTTCAAGTAGATTTTAATCATATCCGCTTTAAATTTGAAAAGGGAGAAAGCAGGAAGATGAGGTACTGCGTCGACTATCAAGAAAATGTTGATGAAAACTATTTTGAGATTTTTAAAGAGTATGGCTGGGAACTAGCTGATGATGGGATTCTTCCATGGTATATTTGGCGTAAACCCTACGAAAATGAAAGGCCCAGTATTTATACTGATACAATATCTTTAATTGAGAGAAACAACCGCCAGCTTTGGATCGTTGGGGTTTTGATGGTCATGGATATAATTGTATTTTATTCTACACTTGAAGGTGGTTACATTGGAATAGGGTTAGGGCTGCTTTTTTTAATGATTTTAGTCATGGGGTACATTATAATGCAGCTTTACCTGTATAATAAAAAACTGGAAAAAAACGAAATGAAGCTTTGATATTTAAAATTTTGTTATTAAATATCTGATGCATATAAAATAGTTTTTAAGGATTGGGGATTAAAATGAGAGAAACTAAAACTGCTTGCCACTGGTGGTGGGGCTGGAACCCAGAAAAAATAGAAAACTGGCTTGAAGAGATGGAACTGGACGGTTGGAATCTGGTCAGCGTAGGTTTTGCTTATATAGTCTTTAAATTTGAAAAGGGAGAAAGCAGGAAGATAAGATACTGTGTTGATTATCAGATTAACGTGGGAAATAATTATTTTGAGCTCTTTAAAGAAGATGGCTGGGAATTAGCAGATGATAAAATCATTCCATGGTATATCTGGCGTAAATCCTATGAAAATGAAAGGCCCAGTATTTATACTGATACGAAATCATTAATTGAGAGAAATAATCGATTGATCAAGACTGTTGGTATTCTGGTGCCTTTAGAAATAGTTGTACTTTATCGAGTTTTTGAAAGCGGTTCTGATGAAATTAAATCAGCATTGATGCTGTTTATTATCCTAATTTTTGTATTCTTAGGATATGTGACAGCACAGCTTTACCGATGCAATAAAAAGCTTGAGGAAAATGAAATTAGTTTATAAAACATCTAAATTCTAGTTTTGGTCAGCAAAACGCCACCATAGAAATGTGCCAGCTAATCCAAAAATGCAGGTGGAAACTAATACGATTAGGCTGGGAATGCCTGGATTTGGAAGATTTGGCCCTACAAGCCCACTAATAAGTGCAGGAATAGCCCAGGGGATATATGGTGCAATTGCAGGTGTTCCTATTACAACTAAATTGGTTAGGATTAGTGTAAAAATCACATAGGCTAAAGGGGCTAAATATCCTCGGCTGAAACTTGCAATGAATGCAACAGGGGTACAGAGTAGTGTTGTAAGAAATGCAGTTTTCATAAAGGTAATAAAGTAGTTACAGGCTATTTCAGTTGACCAATGGGGAATATCTACTATAAATCCTGCTATAACTCCGGATACAAATAGGGTTAATGAGAGCAGCAAACTCCAGAGAATGATTATAATGAATTTCGATGAAACTATGGTTAAACGGTTAACAGGCAGAGATAATATGTCTTTTACTGCATGATCCGTATATTCTCTCCCAAAAATCCAGCTTGAAACAAATCCAAATCCTATGGTTCCAAGGGATAAAATAATTTGAATTAACAGTTGAAAATAGGATGGCCATTCAGCTTTAAACATGGATGCCTTAGCACTTGCGGCTGCAGAGTTAGCAGCGAGTTCTGGATGTTTTGAAATGAAAACCATAATGCCTATCATGAGTGCAATACCTGAAAAGCCAATTAAAGTTAATATAAGCATTCTTGACTTTTTTACTTTGAGTAATTCAGTCCAGGTGGCTTCATATAATCTGTTCATTTAAACCACTCCTTTACCAATAATTCTTAAGAAATAAGACTCAAGTTCTTCTTCTTCAACTTTCAACATATTTGGTGAAAATCCAGCATTAACCAGACTTGAATTGATATTTTCGGGATGGAGAAGTGCATTTTCTGCCTTAATTTCTATTAGGCCGTCGTCAGTTAGGGTTGAATTAATTCCTTCCTTAGCCAGGGCTGAAATTGCCCCAGTTTTATTTTTTACGTTAATAAAGAGACTTCTATTTCTAAGTTGATGCAGTTCATCAGCTTCTATCTCTTGAATTAGTTTTCCTTCATTGATTATACCAATACGGGTTGCAATTTTAGAGATTTCACCCAGAATATGACTTGAGATAAATACGGTAACTCCCTTATTAAATGCAAGATCTCGCAGTAATTCTCTTATTTCAACAATACCTGCTGGATCAAGCCCATTTGCTGGTTCATCAAGAATTAAAATTTCAGGATTGTGTATTAATGCCTTTGCAAGTCCCAGTCTTTGAGCATTTCCTAAGGAAAGATTTTTTGCTTTTCTATTTTTATAAGGGCCAAGTTGAAGTTTCTCTACCACTGAATCAACTGCATTTGAATCTGGAAGTAAACGCAACCTGCGTATAATTTCAAGGTTTTCCTTAACAGTTAGTTGTGGATATGAATAAGGTACTTCAACAAGATAACCTACTTTATTCCAGATTTTATGTTGGCCTGCGTGAATTTTTTCACTATTTAAGTAAGATTCACCTGCAGTAGGTCTTATCATTCCAAGTAACATTCGAATTGTAGTGGTTTTTCCTGCACCATTTAGACCTAAAAATCCATATATTTCTCCTTTACGGACATTCAGTGATATACCATCCACAGCTTTAATTTTACCATAGTGTTTGGATAAGTTATGGGTTCTGATAACTTCGTCTTCAATTATTTTCTCCACTTGAACCCCTTCTTTTCATTTATTTTCCTTAGTTATTAAGTAAGAGGCCAGGGCATCAATCCATAACTCTTTGGTTGCCTCAAAATTTGTTCCCTCAAAATCATCTCGATGTATAACAAGGTAAATTAAGGATAATAATAGACCATTTAAGGCTTCCATGTCTACTTTCCTCATCCAGCCCTGTTCCATCCAGTAACGGAAGTATTTAGAAATATCCTCCTGATCGCTTTCAATGTGCTTCTTTAATGTTTCCTCTGGAAGTTTTTGCAGCAGTAATTCATAATTGGTTGAATTAATTTCTCTGTATAATGGCATGGTGATTAATAGTTCAATCATTTGGTTGAGAAACGCTTTGAAACTTTTCCGTTTATTTTTTTCAGTTTTAAAAGCGTTTTCAAACATTTTTTCTCTAAATTCACCTTCTACAGTTTCTAAAACATCAAAATATAATTCTTCCTTCGACCCGTAAAAGAGGTAGAAAGAACCCTTTGAAATTCCTGCTGCACGCACAATTTCATCTACAGTGGTTTTTTGAAGCCCATATTTCTCAAAAAGTTTCATGGATTTGTTTATAAGGTTTTTTCTGATGATTTCTTTTTCCTGTTTACTCCAAGCTTTAGGCATATAAATCTCCTTTTTACTCTATGACTGTTCATGTAAATATAGTCATATAGTATATATAATTTTCGTGTTTTAATATTATCCCGATCTGGCCTGCGTGCATTGATTTAGAAAAATGCTAATTTTAGTTTTCAAATGAAAGGGCATCTTCACTTTTTTCAGGCGTATTTTGGAAATATTTCTTAGAATAAACGATTAAGCACAGTATAATGACTAAAAAAGAGCCTAAAAGCGCTGTTAAATTGAAATTTAAGAAAACGGATAAAACGGGTATCATCTGGCTCTGCTCGTAGGAAGGGAGATTCAGTAAATTTATAATGTCTGTGAGTGAGTATTTGCTGAAGGTCATAGTTATTGAAACGAGCATCAGCCCATAGTATATAATAAGTCCCCAGAAAGCCAGCAAATATCTTTTCCAGAACCCATAGGTTAAAATTGCTAAAATAAATACTGCACTGCTAATATAATGAACACCTTCTCTGTGAAGAATGATTTTTCCAAAAAAGGGGAAAATGTACTGGAGTAAAGCACCGGCATGGAGAAGCAGTATAAAGATGATATTCAAGCTGCATATCAGCAATACGGCTTGAGGGATTTCATAAATAAAGTTATTGCTTTTGTTTTTAAATATATTCCTTAATCTTTCGCTTTCGTACGTTTTGATGAAAATAAATGGGATGATAATTCCAATTAAAGCCATAACTACTAAAATCAAACTAATTGTAGATAAATTAATACTTTTAATGAATTCAGGTATGGAAACAATGAAACTGCTAGTTATATTAATTCCTAATATGAGCCATATGTAAATGAGATTTAAGAAAAGCTTTCGTCCCCAATAATGTAGTTTAAATGTTCCAATACCTATGGGGATCAGTAAAAATGCCACGATGTAATATCCTGCATTTTGAATCACTAAATAGGCAAACCATAAGGATCCGATCTGGAAACCTTCATAATAGAATTGGCCGCCCTTAGAAAAGAAATAAAAGCAGATTATCTCTAATGGGCCGTAATAAATTCCTATTAATCCTATTATAAGTAAAAATACTCCTGAAATTTTCATGAACGTTTTTAAATAAGGTTTGGAACTTATTTTCATTATAACACTCCTTATTAACTTTTTGGAGAGTTTTTAGATCTAACTATTTTAAAATTAATATTTATTACCTAACAAATCATTTGATATGATATAATAAATGTTTTTATCAAAATTAAAACGCCGATTTAAAGCATTAACTGCCTAAAAGTTTTTAATCATTTAAATTTAAAAAAATAGGTTAGGGGATATGATATTCACGGGAATTTAGACGCGGATAGTGGTTTGGTATTCATTAACTTGGCCCTGTTTTCCTTCTTATAATGAAATAGCCGTATATTGAGATGTAACATAAAATAGCAAATATTAAAAATGGTATTTTGCTGGCTTCAATAAAAGAAGCGTAATTACTGGGCGTAAGAGGAGATTGTCCCATAAAAATGTTTAGAACGGCTAGGGTTATTCCCATTCCCATCATCTGGCCCACTACCCTCATGGTGTTCAACGTCGCGGTGGAAACTCCATAAAACTTATTTTCAAAGTACCCTACTGAAATTTGAGTACTGGAAGAAGCAGAAAGCCCATATCCTGACCCAATAACTGCAAGGGCAACCACTATAAGCCATAAACTTGTGTTCTCTCCTAAAAACACAAGTAGAGTTAACCCTACTGCAGTCAGCGCCATTCCTATAGCTGCTATAAAACGGGGCCACAGGAACTTCAATAATTTACTCTCTGAAATCGAGAATATGGCTATAAAAACAGATTGAACACTCAGTAACAGTCCTGCCTGGTCAGGACTTAATCCTTTTATGTTCTGGAGATACAGAGTTAAAAGAAAAATAGTGAATATGCCTGGGGCGTAGTTTACAAGGGATGTTAAATTGTTAATGATATAAACCCTGTCAAATAACAATTTGGGGTGTATAAGGGGATTTTTAACTATTTTTTGAAGCCATATGAATATCAAAACTCCTAAAGAACCTAATATTAATGCTAAAATTCCGAAGTAAGTGGTAATTTCTGAAAAACCCACCATTATCCCAATTAGTGATAATGCAAAAACTGAAGTGCTGGTTATGCTGATTTTTTCATTCTCATCTTCTTCCACTTTTTCTTCTAATTTAAGAAGGATAAACAGTGCAGCTATGCCGAATGGTACTGCAAATGCAAAAATAGATCTCCAGCCTAAAAACTGGGTTAAAAATCCACCTAAAATAGGTCCAGCGGAAAGCCCGATATAACTTACACCCACACTTATAGAAAGTGCCCTGCTTTTATCTTTTTTCTTGAAAACATATGCAATCAGGGAGTACACGTTTCCAAAGATCATGGCCCCTCCAATGGCCTGTAAAATCCTGGATAATAATAGTACAGTTCCAGAAGGGGCTGCAGCAGATAAAATGCTTGCAAGTGTGAATATTATTATTCCATAGGTGATAATTTTCTTTTTACCATAGTTATCTGCTATTTTACCAAATGGAATTAAGAAGATACCTGTAAAAAGTAGATATGATGTTGGAATCCACCCCAGAAATATGGAATTAAGCGTAAATGTCGCTCCGATTTCAGGTAAAGCAATATTTACAGAAGAACTTATATATGCGACCATAAAACTGACAAGAATACTTACCCAAAGTGCATATCTTGCAGTGGTTTTTGATCCGCCAGAGTCCATAGTATTATTTAGTTGTAAAATGGTATAAACATTGATATAAACAGAAGAATTGGATTGTTTTAAAATAATTCATGTCAAGCCTATGCAAGGTTTATATGTCACGTTAAACTGTCCTGCTTAATTTAAGTTGAACTGTTAAAAAATTCTAGTTTATTTAAATTAACGATTTAAATTATAGCACTACATTCCAGACATGAATGTTAAAAAATTATTAGGTTTATTTTAAATAATTTAATAATAGAATAATGATTATTAATGAAAAAGATAAAAAAATCTTTAATAAATGGGGATATTCTATGAAAATAGGGATCATTGTTCATTCCAGAACCGGCCATACACATTTTGTTGCCCAGAGGCTCGAGGAAAAGCTTTCTGCAGAGGGGCATGAGGTAGATATTCAACAGCTGAGACTAGCGGG
The DNA here is from genome assembly GCF_038562635.1 of Methanobacterium sp. Classification (NCBI taxonomy): domain Archaea; kingdom Methanobacteriati; phylum Methanobacteriota; class Methanobacteria; order Methanobacteriales; family Methanobacteriaceae; genus Methanobacterium; species Methanobacterium sp. Next base: position 2,174,236 of record NZ_JBCFBO010000001.1, read on the forward strand.
AGGGCAGGATGTTCCTGGCAAAGATAGCATAATCCAAAATCCACCTGATTTAAATGGGTATGATAAAGTTATATTCGGAGCTCCAGTACATGCATTTTCCCTTTCAAAAGTAATGGAAGCTTATTTAACACAGGTTTCATCTCTTACAGGTAAAACTGTGGTATGTTTTGTTACAAAGGGTTTACCATTTGGCTGGACCGGTGGAAATCGTGCAATTAGTGAAATGAAGGAAATTTGCGAATCTAAATGGGCTACTGTTTCTGGAACTGGGATTATAATCTGGAACAAAAACCGCCAAAAACAGATTGATGATCTGGTGGAAAAATTCAGTGGATTAATTGATTTAGATGGATAAAATGGGGAGTATACTATGAAAATAGGTATTGTTGTTCATTCACAAACAGGTAACACCTGCAAAGTCGCTCAAAAACTTCAAGAGAAGCTTTCAGCATCTGGAAATGAGGTAGAAATCCAGAGGGTGAGAATGGTGGGAGGAGATAAACCGCAGGGTAAAGATATAAAGATTGAAAACCCTCCGGATGTAGGTAAGTATGATGCATTGATTTTTGGAGCTCCTGTACATGCCTTTTCCCTTGCACCTGCTATGAAAGTATATATGGAACAGATTGCATCACTTCAGGATAAAAAAGTGGCATGTTTTGTTACAAAAGCCCTGCGTTTTAACTGGACCGGCGGAACCCGTGCAACTGGCCAAATGAAACGAATTTGTCAGGATAAAGGCGCAGTATTATCTGGAACAGGGATTGTGGTATGGAACAAACAATGCAATGAAAAAATTTCCGAGCTGGTTGAAGAATTCAGCGGGTTATTTGACTTATAAACGAATAAAAAGGTTTTGGTCATGAACTTGGAAATTTACTATTTCTCAGGGACTGGAAATTCATTAACTGTAGCAAGGGATATTGCAGAGAAAATGGACGGTAATTTGATATCAATACCGTCTGTAATGGATAAAAAAAGCATAACAACTGATGCAGACGTGATAGGCATTGTTTTTCCGGTATATTATTTGGGAACTGTCAATATTCCCCTTGTTGTGCAGCGATTTGTCGGGAAACTGGATGATATAAGTACAAAATATATATTTGCAGTGTGTACGTTTGGTGGAGGGGCTGGTTCCACACTGGCTATGCTGGATGAAATGATCAGGGCACGCGGCGGCAGACTTTCATCTGGATTCGGTGTTCAAATGCCACAGAACGCTTTTAGAAAGCCTTTTGAAAATAAAATAAAGCTTTACAGTAATTGGAAAGAGAAAAAACTTGATTTTATTTGTGAACATGTCAAAGCAAAGGACGGCTGGTTTGATACAGATGGGTTATTCATTGGTCTGGTCGTGGCTATTATAGAAAGGATGATGAAAGTTGGTTTTTTAAATAGATCTTCCCTAAGATCAATGAAAAAAACAGCACGTCTTCATGAAGATTCGGATTTAAAATTAGATGAAGTCATTCATTTTATGGATAGGAGTTATAGCACTGATGAGAATTGTACAGGCTGTGGTACATGTTCAAAGGTTTGTCAGGTGCGTAATATTGAAATAGTTGATAATAAACCGGCATGGAAGCACCACTGTGAGAACTGCCTGGCGTGCATCAAATGGTGCCCGCAAAGTGCAATTCACGGCTATGGGGAACTACCTGGGGGCTACCATCATCCGGATGTGAATATTTTGGATATGTTAAGGGAAAGTTGATTAACGGGGGATTTTATGGGCATGGAAATTTACTATTTCTCAGGAACTGGAAACTCATTATATATAACCTGGGAATTACAAAAAAGGATCCCAGAAACGGAATTAATGCCCATAGTGAGCCTCTTAGATATGGATATTGTAAAAACCAGTGCAGAAACAGTGGGGATTATATTTCCTATTCATCTTGCAATGGCCCCTCAAATTGTAATTGAATTTTTGAAAAAGATGGACTTAAAATCAGCCGAATATATATTTGCAGTCGCAACACGTGAAGGCAGTCAGCACAGGGCCTTTGCTGATTTTAAAAAGGTACTGGGCAAGAAGGGTAAAGATCTAAATGCCTATTTTACTTTGAATATGGCAAGCAACGACCCCAAGTTTAAAAACTGGCACCCGGAAACAGCAGAAGAACTGGCAGATATAGAATCTGGAATTCAAAATAATCTGGAATACATCCAGGATATTATTTTAAACAAAGATGAAAGCCATGAAAAAGACACTCATTTCACTGTTCATATGCCTCTTTTTTCGATTTTCTCACTGGTCCTTCCAGTTCTTAATAAATTTTATAATGTTGAGTTTTATGCTAATTCAAAATGTACAGGTTGTGGGACCTGCAAAAAGGTTTGTTTATCTGGCAAGATAAAGATGGTCAATGGAAAGCCGGTATGGCAGAAAAAGGTAGATAGTTTCTTCTGCCACGCATGTTTAAATTACTGCCCAGAACAAGCGGTTCAAATTAAATCTAACCTCTTTTTAAAGTCTTACACTGAAGAAAATGATAGGTATTCTCATCCTTATGCAACAGCAGATGATATTGCAGGACAGAAAAATAATTTAAAGTATTTTCAATCAACTCGGAAATAATCCACAGATTTTTCCCTGTATCAGGTCAGTTTGCCACAGGAAGATTGGGTATGAATAAATTTATAAGGAAGTTAATTTGAAAAAATATAGATAAAGCTCATGTGATACTTTGAGTCTGATTTGCAGGAGTTCCTATGAAGAAAGTGTTTTTGTGGTGGTTAATAGCAGGTAGTAAAGGCGGAGAAAACCGTGCCAGGATAATACTTGAATTAAATAGAAGACCATATAATGCTAATAAACTTGCTCAAAAGCTTTCACTTGATTATAAAACAATAAGGCACCATATAGATGTTTTAGAGGAAAATAACCTGGTAAAATCCACTGGAGAAACGTATGGTGCATTATATTTCCTCTCTGATGAAATGGAAAAGGGATTCGATATATTCCTGGAAATTTGGGAAGAATTTAAGGAATGATAAAATTGGAAAGAAAAGGTAAAAAACATGTTAATGGAAATTAATTTATTTGGACGGCCGGATATAATACCTACTTTGTTAATACTGGTTAAATACTCTGCTTTAATAACAAGTGTTGCAAATATCTGCCTTTTAGCAGGTATGCTCTATGTATACCTGGAAAGATACCTGAAAGTTAAGTCTAAATTCACCACAACTCTGGTTTTATTCGCATCACTTTTCCTGATTCAAAACCTTTTATTTTCGATTTATTTCTTATTCAGCATCCCTGAAACTCTTTTCAATGCTGTTCTTCCTTTTATATTTTTGGGCCTTGAATTTGCAGCATTAGTCTTGCTTTTAATGGTAACAAGGGAATAATTATTAATATTTTTTTAGTATACTCTTTAATAATTTGAATTTTTTTAATTGAAGGATTTAAATTCATTTTTTTAATATAAATTCATCGATTTTTTGGGAGGGAATTTGGAGGGAAATCCCACAATAATGTGAGGAAAATTTGGAAAAATTACTTTTAAGAGTTTAAACAACATTTAATTAGTCAATAAATTATAAAAAATGAAACGCATTGATCAAATTGTAAATTAAATAAAAAAACATCATTTGGGTTTTAGAGATAGGGGCAATTAGAATGATTAACACTAAAGAAATTAAATCGGTCAAACTGGCATCGTTTACAAAGATGACGGCTTCAATTTATGGAGTTTTGGGCTTTATTGCAGCTTTAGTGATGTTAATAACGTTAATAATCATGCAGGCTGTGGGAGTTATTCCTCAATTGGCACCTCAATTGGGGCAGTTTAATTTTGTAACTGGATTAGGAATACCTTTACTTGTACTCCTTCCAATAGGCGCGTTTTTCATTACAATAGTGGTAAGTCTTTTCTCAGTAATGCTTTACAACGCATTAGTACCAAGATTGGGAGGTATAAGATTAGAGTTAGAAGGTGAAGATGTAGTAAAAATTCCGGTAATTTCTTTTTCCTTGATTTTATCAGCAATAGGAGCTATATGGGCATTTATAGTGGGATTATTAATGGCGGCATTAGTTGCACCACTGTTTTCAGTAATAAGTACTCCTTCTATAGCATCTAATATCACAGATAATTTAACTAACACTACTGGAGCAACAGTAATAAGTATTTCTTCTATAACAACTAATATCACAACTAATTTAACTAATACTACTGGAACAAATATACCTGACGGTACATTTGGAACAGCAGGAATAATATTGGCCTTGTTGTTAGTAATAGGACTGCCTATACTGGCATTCGTATTTGGATTTATATGGAACGCATTATTTGCATTATTTTATAATTATTTAGTTACCAGAGTAGCTAAAATTAAGTTAAAATTCGCTAATATGGCTGGAAGCTTATATGAACTTAAACACATACCTGTAATACCAACAGCCCTGGCTGTGGCCCTGATTTTCACATTATTAGGAATAATATCTGGTATCTTAGATGGAAATTATGGCGAGTTTATAACCAATTTTGTGTTCTACTTCATAGAAACAGCGTTATTCGCGTTTTTATATAATTACCTGGCACCTAAAATTGGTTCAATTGAAATTAATATGATATAATGAATTTGATTCAAGTTCACAACACCTCCGTGAAAAATGGTAACTGGTCCATGGAATTATAAACCTCTTGGGTTCATATCATGGACCAGGACTTCCAAAAACCAAAAGAAATGGAAAGGAGTTTTGGAAAAATGAAATCAATACTAATTTTATATTCTTACCACCACCATAATACTGAAAAGATCGCTAAGGCAATTGCCCAAGTTTTAAGTGCAGATATTATACTGCCGAAGGATGTAAATCCAGAATCAATTCAAGATTATGATCTCATTGGTTTTGGTTCTGGAATATATAGTGCAAAACATGATGAATCTCTGCTTAAGCTTGCAGATAGGTTACCTGAAGTTAATAATAAGGATGCATTCATTTTTTCAACTGCAGGAATAACTGGGAAATCCAAATCTGCCAAAGATCATTCTACACTCAAATATAAACTGGAATCTAAAGGTTATACCATCATTGCCGAATTCCAATGTAAAGGTTTTAACACCAACAGTTTTCTTAGACTATTTGGGGGAATGAATAAGGGTAGGCCTAACATTGAAGACTTAAAACATGCGGAAGAATTTGCTGAGAGCATGATTTCAGAATAGATAGGTTAAACTATAAAAAAGATAAATGTCATCATAACTGAGCATAAAGTAATCTAAATTGGGATAAATACTTATGAAAGCAATTATATGCAAAAAATAAGGATCGCCTGAAGTTCTTCAACAGAAGTAGAAAAACCTGTTCTAAAGGATAGTGAGATCTGATAAAAAGACATGCAACAGTATCAACAGGTGATGTTGAAATTCGAAAATTTAAAATTCTCCTGTGGTTATGGCGCCCTGCAAATAGGATTTGGCATCAGAGGACCAGGACAAAAAATATTAGGTCATTAATTAACCTAAAATATGAGGTAAGCAACTTACTCAAATGCAACGGTGAAATGGCAATATTAATGTTAATTTCTATTTTTATGGTTATCATGTCTCTGTTATTGTTTTATTTAATAAATCGTTGGTTAAACATCATCCATATTCTTGTTTTTAATCCCTTGGATTGTATATATATCATGACAAATTTTTGATAGTTATCTGATTTAGGGTAGTAGTGTTTAGTGTGCATGGAATTGGATTTAAAATGAATATATTATTATTCATATTGACAGATTATATTCATGGCAATTGATAGTCAAAATTGGAGAGAAAAATATGCCTCAGGAAATCAAAACAATTGAATTGCCCATTAAGTTAGGTGTAATTAAATTAGGCAGTGTAAACTGTTACATTGTAAAAAACGGTAATGATTATGTATTAATTGATACAGGGCCTTCAAATAAACGTTTTGACCTTGAAAAAGAACTGGAAGATGCAGGTTGCACACCAGAAAATCTTAATCTTATAATTTTAACCCATGGAGACTTTGACCATACTGGTAACGCTGATTATCTACGTGAAAAATTTGATGCAAAGATAGCCATGCACTATGGAGATTTAGAAATAGTCAAGCATGGAGATATGTTCTCCAACAGAAAAGGTAATTTTCTAATTAAAATGTTAGCTCCTATCCTCTTTAGCTTCGGTAAATCAGAAAGATTTAGGCCGGATATGCATATAGATGATGAACACAGCTTCTTAGAATATGGTTTTGACGCTAAAGTTATCTATCTTCCTGGGCACTCTAAGGGTTCTATAGGGGTCCTTACAGATGATGGCAATCTATTTTGCGGCGATCTGCTTACAAATAATAAAAATCCCGCTTTAAACTCTATTATTGATGATGATGGAGAAGCTAATGCAAGTGTTGAAAAATTAAAAGGTATGGAATTAAA